>NZ_JBFBBY010000084.1:0-34026 GCF_040682875.1 Amycolatopsis sp. NPDC051071
ACACCACCGAACAGACACTCACCACCGCCGCACCATGGACCTCACCCTGGCTACCCAAGAATTACGGACAAGACTTCTGGCCAGGCGCTTAGCGCCATGGGTGCCGTTGCTCGCCGATGACCACCGATGGCCGATCGCCGTTGCGGTCCCCTCATGCCGGTACAACGTGTGGGAGCGCAACGACGACCGGCCGCACGGTGTCGCATGGCTACGGGACCCCCTGACCGGATCGTGGGCGAGCGTGGCCCCGGACGGGAACGAGCGATACGCCGTCCGCCAGTACGGACCGCGCCGGTTGTGGGACGAAGCGGAAACCGCGTACCGGTGGTGGCAGGCACGCGACGAACCGCCGTTGTCGGCGTGGCGGTGGACAATCACCCCCGACCGGCAGAGCATCACGCTCGACGGCTCGGATATGGAGTGAACGTGACGAACGAGAAAATCCGGAACCTGTCGCCGGACATCATTCACCTTGTCGGCGTGTGTGCGGCCGCGCGGTACTTCGCCGAATTCGACCGGTATGTGGAGATCCTGAGCGAGGGTCGCCGGTACCGGTTGAAGCACGAGGCACACCACAAGGGACCCCGCACCGCCAACGAGGCGATACGGGGTCCCTCTTCCCACGTCTCCGCGACCGCTCGCGCCAAGTTCCGTTAGCGACGCTCTGACCTGCACCGGAGCATGCTCACTGCCATGTCATCCCGAGTACCGCACTTCGAGGACTAATCGCGGCGATGGCGGGCCCCGGGGTGGTCGTCGCGCAGCCGCACCTGGCCGGGTTCGTAGATGCTCTCCCTCGTAGTCCTCCCAGACCAGCCCGCGCCTCCGCGGCACAGCTACCCATGCGGGTCAGCCGAGTTCGCGGAGCTCCGGGACGACCTGCTCCGAGAACGAGCGCAGGAACCGCTCCTGGTCGTGGCCGGGACCGTGGAAGACGAGGTGGTTGAAGCCGGCCTCGACGTACGGCTTGATCTGCTCGACGGCGTCGGCCGGGTCGGAGGTGACGATCCAGCGCTTCGCGACCTGCTCGATCGGCAGCGCGTCCGCGGCCTTCTCCATCTCGGCCGGGTCCTCGATGCCCGCCTTCTGCTCCGGCGTCAGCGAGAGCGGCGCCCAGAACCGGGTGTTCTCCAGCGCCTGCGCCGGATCCGGGTCGTAGGACAGCTTGATCTCGATCATCTTGTCGATGTCGCCGGTGCTCCGGCCTGCCTGCTCCGCGCCTTCCGCGACCGCGGGCAGCAGCTTCCCGGTATAGAGGTCCATCCCCTTTCCGCTGGTGCAGATGAAGCCGTCACCCTGCTTGCCGACGTACTTCGCCATCACCGGGCCACCGGCCGCGATGTAAATCGGCACCCCTCCCTCGGGACGGTCGTACACGGTCGCGTCGGTGGTCTGGTAGTACTCGCCCTCGAAGGTCACGCGCTCCTCGGACCACAGCTTCCGCATCAGTTCGATCGCCTCGCGCAGCCGCGCGAACCGTTCCTTGAACGCGGGCCACTCGATCCGGGCGACCGCGACCTCGTTGAGCGCCTCGCCGCTGCCGACGCCGAGCAGGACCCGGCCCGGGTACAGACTGCCGAGAGTGCCGAACGCCTGCGCCACCACCGCCGGGTTGTAACGGAAGGTCGCGGTCAGCACACTGGTGCCGAGAACCACCCTTTCGGTGCGCTCACCGACCGCCGCCATCCACGCGAACGAGAACGGCGCGTGCCCGCCCTGATGCCGCCAGGGCTGGAAATGGTCGCTGACCATCACGCTGTCCAGCCCGACCTGCTCGGCGAGCACGGAGTACTCGACGAGATCACGCGGGCCGAACTGCTCGGCCGACGCCTTGTAACCGATCTTCAGTGCCATCGGGGGTCACCACCTGGACTCTGGGATTGTTCCGCTTTTCACCTTGGCACAGAGTCGATCAGGTCCGCCCATGCATCCGCGGTCGCGGCGGTGTCGGGAATGCCACTCGGGTGGAGGGAATGCCTTCGGCTTCCGCTCGCCTCCCGGCGGGTTGCCGTCCTGGTCTGCGAGCCTCGCCGTTCCGTGGCACCGTGGAATGATGCGAACCCGGATGCTCGCCGTCACCGTCGACTGCAGGGAAGCGGAAGCGCTCGCCGCGTTCTGGAAGGAAGCCCTCGGCTATCCCGAAACCGAACGATGGACCGACAGCCACGGACTCACTTATGTCGAGCTGAAGGGCCCGGACGTCCCGAGCCTGCTCTTCCAGCCGGTCCCCGAGGAGAAGTCCGGCAAGAACCGGCTGCACCTCGACGTCGCGCCCATCGAACTCGATCAGCGTGAAGAGGTCGCCCGGCTGGTGTCGCTCGGCGCGAAAGTCGTCACCGACGAGGAGGCCGACCCGTGGGTGGTCCTGACCGACCCCGAAGGCAACGAATTCTGTGTGCTGCCCCGGCGCTGATACGCCGGTGTCCCGTGTGGACTCAGGCCGCCTCTTCGCTCTCTTCCACCGCGACCCGCGAGTGCAGCCCCAGCATCTCCAGCAGCATCCGGCAGTCCTTCGCGTCGCGGGCGTTCGCGGCGACCGTTTCGGTCGCCTTGCGCAGCACCGCCGCACGCACGGCCGTCTCCCCGCCGTCGATCAGTTCACCGGCCGGGCGTAATCCGTCGTAGGAGTTCCCCATGACCCACCTCACCTTCCCCTGTCGTTGATACCCGATCCGGGCTGAGAAGACCCCATGCCTTCTTGCTGTTCTCCGGCAGCGGGGTCCTGTCGACTGGACAAAGCGGGGTTCCGGCGGCGCGCCCGCCGCTTTCTCTCTAGACTGGCGCCACTCGAACGAGCGGACGGAGCGGGAACTGACCACCGAGTTGCGCGGGGAAATCGTGATACTGACCCCGGTCACCGAGGCCCACGTCCCGGAACTGCGGCGGATCCGCCGCACCGCCGAGATCCGGGCTCGCTGGGGTTCGGTCGACGACTCCCCCACCTGGCCGTTCGACGACCCGACGACGGCCTGTTTCACCGTCCTGGAGGACAGCGTCGTACGTGGCTACGTCCAGTACGGCGAAGAAGAGGACCCGATGTACCGGCACGCGTCGGTCGACCTCTTCCTCGATCCGGCCGCGCACGGCCGCGGGCTCGGCACGGACACCGTCCGCACCATGGCCCGCCACCTCCTGCACGATCGCGGGCATCACCGGCTGGTGATCGATCCCGCGGTGGACAACGACGCCGCGATCCGCTGCTACAAAGCGGTCGGCTTCCGCGAGGTCGGCGTGATGCGCGCTTACGAACGCGACACCGTTGGCGGCGGCTGGCACGACGGGCTGCTGATGGACTTGCTCGCCGAAGACCTCACGTAGCGGGTCAACGCGACGCCGATCAACACCACCGCCATCCCGGCGAGCACGCGAAGGCCGAGTTCCTCGCCGAGCACGATCGCGCCCAGCGCCACCGAAACGACCGGCAGCAGGTACCCGACGATCGCCGCGGAGGTCGCGCCTTCGTCTTCGATGAGCCGGTAGTTGAGGTAGAAGGTGATGCCGGTGCCGAAGATCCCGAGTACGACGACGGCGATCAACGCGGTCACGTTCAGCGGCCCGGTCGGCGTCGCGTCGAACGGAAGGACGAGAGCGCTCAAGCCGGTGGCGGTCAGCAACTGGGCGGCGGAGATCGCGATCGGCCCGCCATGGCCGACGATTTTCCGCCCCATGTAAGCGAAAGCGACGGCATAGCTGACGCCTGCCCCGAGCAGCGCCAGCGTCCCCCAGCCGAGCAGGCCGCTCTTCTGCCATGGCGCGAAGATCAGCAGGATGCCGCCGAAACCGAGGATCAGCCCGCCGACGCGGACCATCGTGACGCGGCGTTCGCCGCCGATCCCGATGCCGATCAGCAACGACCACAGCGGAGTCGTCGCGTTCATCACGCCGGCGATACCGGAATCGACGGTCAGTTCACCGATGCTGAACAACGCGAACGGCAAGGCGTTGCAGAAGAAGGCGGCGATCAGGAGCCTGCCCCAGATCCGGCGGCCACGCGGAAGACGTTGCCCGGCCCAGCGGCTCAGCACGAGGAGGACGGTCGCGCCGAGGGCGCAGCGGATGACGGTGACTCCGATGGGCGACAGCCCGGTCAACGCCAGCTTGATCCACAGGAACCCCGATCCCCAGAGCAGGGCGAGTACGCCCATCCGGATCAGGGTTCCTGGCGCGCCGATGGTCACGGTCGTCCTTTCGTGGTGCCGCTTGGTGTCTCTCCAAGCTGCCTCCCACGACCCGACAGGACAAGTGAAAAGATCTACACCGACGTTAAGCGGTCCTACACGTTCCGGAAGGCCACGGTCGTGGCCGCCAGGAAAAGGCGACCACGACCGGCTTACGACGGATCAGTACTCGCCCGGTTGTTCGCAAGCCGGATCTCCAGGCCTGCTCACATTTCGCGGTCGCGCATGACCCACCTCCCTTTCGCCTGGCGCACCGGTGGGGAACGGGCGCGTTCTCGCCCAGTTTGGGGGCAGTCTTCGCACGTCCGCACACCCGGTGGCCGTGTTGTGACCGTCGTAATGGGAAGGTTGTCCTCGCGGAGCCATTCCGACCAGCGGCGAATCGGCAGATGGCCCTGCCCGCCGCCGCGGGAGTTGTGGCACGATCTGCCGCGAAGCAGGGAGAAAGGTGCTTCTGGTGACCGAGAATTCCGGCTCGGCCAGATCCGGGGAAACCGGGAAAGCACGGGCGGAACCACGACCGGTTTCGACGGCAGCGCTGGCGTTCGGGCGCGCCCTGCGGCAGCGTCGGCAGGCCAGTGGACTGGCGCTGCGCGAACTCCAGAAACTCGCCTATGTCGACAAGAGTCTCATCAGCCGGGCCGAACGCGGGCTCACGCCGCCGAGCGCGGAATTCGCCGAGGCCTGCGATCGCGCGCTGGGGGCGGGCGGCACGCTGATCGTGCTCGCCGAGGCCGCCCGCGCGGAACCGTACGTGCACCTTCCCCCGCCACCGAGCCATTTCGTCGGCCGCGACGAACACTTCTCGCTGCTCGACGAAACGGTGTTCACCGGACCGGCCAAAGTCGTCTTCGTCGCCGGGCCGCCGGGAGTCGGGAAGACCGCGCTGGTGCTGAAATGGGCGAACCGGCGGCAGGAGGAGTTCGACGGCGTCCTCTGGTCGGATCTGCGTGGTTACGCGGCGGGGTCTCCCGCGGAGCCCGCCGACATCCTCGACGACCTCCTCCGCTGCGTCGGCGTCCGCCCCGACCGCATCCCCGCCGAGGAGCATATGCGGCTCGCGCTCCTGCGTGGTCTGCTGCGCGGGCAGCGCACGCTCGTCGTACTGGACAACGCCCTCGATTCCTCCCAGGTGCGGCCGGTACTGCCCGGTACCCCGGACACCACCGTGCTGATCACCAGCAGGCGGCGGCTGTCGGGACTGGTCGTCGGCAGCGGCGCGGTCCAGGTTTCCTTGGAACCATTGGAAGATCCCGAAGCGGCGCGGCTTATGGCCGAACTCATCGGCGACGAACGCGCGGCGAGCGATCCCGAAGCCGTCGGCAGGCTCGTCCGGCTGTGCGCGGCGCTGCCGCTCGCGGTGAACATCGCCGCCGAACGGGTCGCCACCCATCCCCATCAGACCATCGGGGAGCTCGCCCGCGAACTCGTCGCCGAGGGACGGCGGCTGGAACTGCTCGCCGTCGACGACGACGCCGTCGGGGTCCGGGCCGCCTTCAGCTGGTCCTACCGCGCGCTCGACGCCGACACCGCCCGCATGTTCCGGCTGCTCGGAGTCCACCCCGGCCCGCGGTTCACCGCCGGCGCCGCGGCGGCGCTCGCCGGACTGCCCGGGCACGACGCGCGGCGCCTTGTCGACAAACTCGTCCAGGCGCATCTCGTCCAGCAGATCGGCGCACAGTACTACCGATTCCACGATCTGCTCCGGGTCTACGCCGCCGACGAAGCCTCCGCCGAGCAGTGGCGGGACGAACGGCAGGCCGCGGTGTCCCGGCTCACGCACTGGTATCTCTACGCCGCCAACGCGGCCAGCTGGACGCTGACCCCGGCGCGCGATCACCACATCGACCTCGGCCCGGCACCGCAAGGCGTCGAGCCAGTGCGGTTCGCGACCTTCGACGAGGCCTACATCTGGTGTGCGGCGGAGATGCCGAGCATCACCGGCGTCGCCCGGCTGGCGCTGGACCACGGGTTGTACGAGATCGGCTGGCGGCTGCCGGTGGAGCTGTTCGACTACCACCTGCTCGGCCGCCCCTGGCAGACCTGGATCTCCAGTCACGACGTCGCGATCGAAGCGGCGAAGGCGGGTGGTGACCTCGGCGGGCTGGCGTGGTCGGCGATCAACCTCGCGGAGGCGCACCGGCGACGCGGCGACCTCGACCGCGCGCACGAACTGTTCAGCCAGGCCGTCGTTCTGGCCGAAGAGATCGGCGAGACCCCGAGCCTCGGCTGGGCACTCGTGGGGCTCGGCAACATCGCACACGAGCGGGAGGATTACGCCGGGGCCGCGCGGCTGATCGGGCAGGGCGTGGACGTGAACGCCCGGATCGGTTACCAGCTGGGTGAAGCGACGGCGCGAGTCCACCTCGGCCGCGCTTATCGCGATCTCGGGGAACGCGACCTGGCACTCGACCACGGTCGCCGCGCACTGGACGTCTACTCGAAGGACGCCGACCAGCACGGCATGGGCTTCGCGCTGGTGCCGCTCGCCAGGACCTGCCGCCGGTTCGGCGACCTGGCGCAGGCACTCGGGTACTGCGACCAGGCGCTGACCGCGTACCGGAACTGCGGCGACGTCTGGGGGCAGGCCGACGCCCTCGACGAACGTGGTTGCGCACTGGCCTCGCAGGGCCGTCCCGAAGCCGCGCTGGAGGTGTGGCGCGACGCGCTCCAGCTCGTCATGGACCTCGACGATCGCAAAGCGAGCGTGCTCCGGGGCCGGATCGAGGGCGCTGTCTAGAGCTCGCTGTGACCGACTTGTTCGCGGGGTTGGCGGCCAGGGCGACGGCGTGACTCGCGTGCACTCACGATCCCCTGGACCGACCGCCACCGTCTAGATGAGTGATTCCGTGAAGATCGCGTGAGTGCAACCCCGCGAAGGAACCCTTCCTTTGACTGTCTATAAGGGACACCAGGTGTGCCGAATTGTCCGATTGGCCATCGATTGACCGTATCGCCACGCCCCTTCGGCGCGAGCCACGGTCGTGACATACGGCAGCTACAGCGCTTCGCTGAGCTTCACGTGATTTTCACGGAATCGTGCCACCCGCGACCACCCGGACCCATACCTGGCAGCCGCCCGTGGTTGCGGGCATGTCTTGAAGGCCCCCTTTGAGACGATCAACGTCTCAAAGGGGGCCTTCAAGACATCGCGACTACCCTTTGGGTCACGTGGAGTCGTGAGTGCCCTTCGCGACACCCCCGCGAGCGAGTCGGTCCAGGGAGTCGCGAGTAGCAATGAGGGGTAACCAGTCAGGACCCCTGGTTGGAATGGCCCAGCCTCCTATCACGGAATCAACCACCTCACCCGAGCTTCACCGGCAGGTTGTGCAGGCCGCGGGTGATCGCGCTCGGCCACCATACGAGCCTCTCCTCCGGCACGGTCAGCGTCATCGACGGCGCGCGGTTGAACAGCGTCTCCAGCGCCGCGGACGCCTGCATCCGGGCGAGCGCGGCGCCGATGCAGATATGCGGCCCGAGCCCGAACGCCACATGCCGCACCGGGCGCTCGCCGGGCCGGAAGGCGAGCGGTTCTGGATGCACTTCCGGATCGCGATTGGCCGCCAGCAAGGAAAGCAGGATCGGGTCGCCCGCCTCCATCCGCTGCCCGGCGAGTTCCATCGGCTCGGTGACGAAACGCCAGCTCGTGTTCTGCAGCGGGGTGTCGCGGCGCAGGACTTCCTCGATGGCGAGCGTCAGCCGCGAACCGTCGGCGCGGGCGCGGGCCGCTTCCTCCGGATGAGTGATGAGCGTGAGCGCGGTGGAAGCGATGAGGCTGATCGTCGTTTCGTGCCCGGCGATCAGCGACAGGAACGCCGTCGCGGCGACCTCTTCGTCGGTGAGCTTCCCGGTGGTCTCCTGCGCGAGCAGGTCGCTGATCAGGTCCGCGCCGGGTTCGGCCCGTTTCCGCGCGACGACGTCGGCGAGCAGTTTGTCGAGATCGTCGGTCGCCTTGAGCATCGAGGCCATGTCGGTGACGTCGCCGGCGGCGACCACCAGCGCGGGCGGGCGGACCTCCTCCAAGAGCGTATCGGGGATGCCGATCAGCTCACAGATCGACCGGATTCCCAGCGGGTAGGCGAAATCCTCGACGAGGTCACCTTCACCGCGGTCCAGGATCGGATCGAGGAGTTCGTTCGCCAGCTGATGCGTGCGGTCGCGCAGATGCTGCAGCCGCCGCGGCCCGAACGCGCCGGCGCACGCCTTCCGCAGCCGCGTGTGCTCCTCGCCCTCGAAGTTGTTCATATGCCCGATGAGCGACGGCCGATGGTCGGCGGGGAGCCCGAGATTGGCCTTGCGCCAGTGGTCGGCGGCCACGGACGGGCATTTCGACAGCCGAGGGTCGGCCATCGCGGAGACGACGTCCGCGTGCCGGGTGAGCAGCCATGTCCAGGTGTTGCCGGGCAGCGGAAGCCGGAACGCCGGGGCGTTCGCACGCAGCCATTCGTAAGCGGGCGAGGGATTCCGGTCGAATTCCGGACCGAACATCACCGGGGCCGCGTCGGCGTCGTATGCAGCATCTGGCATACGAGCCACCCTGCCAGCTTGTGGCGGTATCGCGTCCGGCGAACGCAGGCATTGCCGTGTCTCACAGGATCGTCAACGCGGTCCCCCTGTCACCCCCTTGTGGTGACCAGCAAGATCGAAGCGGGTGCGGTGTGTAACGGATGGAGGTGTCCTCGTCAGCGAGTTCGGGCTACTGAACGAACCGAAGACCGGCACACGTGACCGCACCGCGGCCACCGAGCGGCAAGCCGGTTCACTTCGCGGGTTCGCCGACACCGTCGGTCTCGCCGCCGCCCGCGTCTGGCGGCTGCGAAGCCGCGCCTGGAACACCTTGCGGCAGCCGGCGGGCTGGGAACTGTGGCGACTGCCGCCCGCGGCGATCGCCTGGATGCTCGGCACCGAAATCGCCGTCGCCGTCTGGGCCTTGTACAGCGGTTTCAAGGACGCCCTCACGACCACGGACCTGGTGCGCTTCGGGGTCATCGCCTGCTGCGCCATCTGGTACCTCGTCCAGACCCAGCATCCCGAGGAACAGCGCCGCGCCGACGACCGGCGCGGCGAGCACATCGACCAGACCGCGGTCTGGCTCGGCGGCGCGGCCGTCCTGCTGCCGCCGACGTTGTCGCTCACGCTGCTGCTGATGGTGCGCGTGCAGCGCTACTCCATCGCACACAAGGCGATGACGACGTTCCTCTTCACCACCGCCGCGCACGGCGCGTCGATCCTCGGTGTGCACACGCTCACCGAACTGACGTCCCTGCACACCTGGCTCGAATCCGGCACCCTCCCCCAGCGGCCGGGTGACATCGCGCTCGCCGCCGTGGCGCTGGTGGGCGCCGCGCTCTGGTACTTCGCGTCGCAGACGCTCCTGATCAGCATCGCGCGCGGCCTCGCCTGGGGCGGCTGGCGGCGGCAGAAGCTGATCGGCAGCTGGTCCGACAACGCCGACTTCGTCTACGCGCTCCAGCTCGCCGCGTGCACCACGATCCTGGGCGCGGTCAACATCGCCCTCGTCCCGCTGGTGATGATCGGCGTCGCGCTGCGATCGACTCGGCTCTCGCAAGCACTCGCCGACACGATCGCGCGCAGCCAGCGCGACCGCAAGACCGGGCTGCTGACCGAGGATTCCTTTCACGCCCCGGCGGCTCTCCGGTTGCTCGAAGACCAGACCGACGAGCGGCCGACGGCGTTCCTGATGCTGGACCTCGACCACTTCAAGCGATGGAACGACAAGTACGGGCATTCCGGCGGCGACATCGTGCTCGGCTGCGTCAGTGCCGTGCTGCGGCACAACACCCGCACGTCCGACGTCGTCGGGCGATGGGGTGGCGAGGAGTTCGCCGTCCTGCTGCCGGACACCACCCGCGAAGAGGCCCTGCGGGTGGCCGAACGGATCCGGTCGGCGGTCGCCGCGACGGCGATCACGGGGCTGACGGAACTCGCGAGCGGGCACGCCACCAACGAACCCCGCGCGGTCGGTCCGATCCACGGGTGCACGGTGTCGATCGGCGTCGGGCTCTCACCCGAGCACTCGACGGACTATGGCGAGCTTTTCCGCGCCGCGGACTCGGCGATGTACGAAGCGAAGCGAGGTGGGCGTAACCGGGTGGTGCTGGCCCCGGTCCTCGCTTCGGCGCCTTCGCCACCTGAGCCCCGGACTCCGACGTCACCACTGAGCCGGGCCGGGGACTCGCGCCGGGAGTGGTGAGTCTCGGGTTTGTCACCCTGCTCCTGTGCAGGGGCAGGCCAGCCGTTCTCAAGTCCGTGACGTCAAGGCAAATGTGGCATGACCGAGTCTCTGCCTCGGCGGCTTTGCGGATGCCCGGGCCCGCAGTGGCTGGTGTGACTGCTGAAGTCCTGGTGAAGTACATGAAGGCCCCCTTGATTGCGCCTATCGCAATCAAGGGGGCCTTCATGTACTTCGAGGTCGTAGGCGTTCGGACTGGTCTCGGAGGGCAGTGTGGTGACGTTGGGCGAGGGGGTGTCATCGCGATCGGACTACCCCGGCACACCGAATCCACACGGTCATGGCCACAGGCCCGCGGGCTCTGAACACGCCACCTTTGACTTACCCCTCAATAACCCTCTTCATCACTCACGACCCCGGCGACCAAACACCGATGTCACGTATGAGACGGAGCCGTCCCATACGTGACATTCGGGGTACCTCGGGAAGCCCGCGTCAGTGGCGGGTCACGAGGCGAGTCTCCAGCAGGTCGTCCACCACGCGGGTCTCCACGACGGCCCGTCGTTCGAACGCCGAACCACTCAGCGGCCACACCGCGACCAGCACGACACCCACCGCGGACAGCGCGGCCAGCACCAGAGCGGCGACGAACTGGGCGGCGCCATCGGTCGCCGTGCTCAGTACCGCGAACCCGATCAGCACGATCACCGTCGGCAGGACGGCGGCCAGTGCCACCACGAAGACGGGTGTGCGGCGCAGGTCACGGCGCCGGGTCGTCAGCCACGCGGCGAGGAGGCAGGCGAACGACGCACCCAGCAGGCAAGCGCCCGCGGTGTCGGACAGGCGGTGCCAGCCCAGCGCGATGGTCGACGACGCGACCCAGGCGACCACGACGCCGCCCATCCCGACCATCACCGGGCGGAACCGTTGGGGCAGAACGAAAGCGAGGGCCATCAGAATCACCATGGCGGCGCTGACGTGTCCGCTCGGGAAGCTGTTGTGCCCTGGCCCGTAGCCGCCGTCGGGCAGTTCGGGACGTTCGAGCACGTACAGTTTGAGCAGTTGCGCGGCGATGAGCGGAAGCACGAGCACGCTCAGCGCGGGGACGAGCAGACCGGGTTTCCGGCGGAGCAGGGCGAGCAGTACCAGCACCACCGCGGCGGCGCCGAGCACCAGCACCATGTCCTGGTCCCGCAACGGCCCGGCCCAGTCCATTGTGGACCATCGGCCGGACTGGGCGCTGCGGACGACGCCGTTTTCCGCGAGCTGCCCTGCCGACGTGTGCACGAAGAGCACGAAGGTCACGACGAACGCGACGGCCAGTCCCAGTCCGGTGGCGAGCTGGAACACGGCCCTGGACAGGGTCAGCCTGGTCGCGCTGTGACGTCCGGGCAGCGGTCGGCGGGCGGGGGTCGGCTTCGCTTCGGGGGTGAGTACGGCCATGCATCCCACTGTCCCGGCGCCGTTTAGCCATGAGGTCCGGACAATGTCATGGTTCTGCTACAAGATCGGGCCGAGTCGCAGACGCGCGGAGACATCCGAATAATGGCGACGTGGCCAGTGTCCTTTTGATCGAAGACGACGCGTCCGTGCGGGAAGGTCTGGAACTCGCGTTGCGCCGCCAGGCGCACACCGTCCACACCGCCGAAAGCGGTGAGTTCGGACTGGAGAAACTGCGGGTGTTCCAGCCCGACATCGTCGTGCTCGACCTCATGCTGCCCGGAATCGACGGCTTCGAGACCTGCCGCCGCATCCGCGCCGCCGGTGAGGTGCCGATCATCATGCTCACCGCCCGCAGTGACGACTTCGACATCGTGGCCGGGCTGGAGGCCGGCGCCGACGACTACGTGACCAAGCCGATCGAGCCCCGCGTACTCGACGCCCGGATCCGCGCGGTGCTGCGGCGGGCGGTGAGCGAGAAGCCCGCGAACGAGGAAGGTGCCGCCGCCGAGCGGCACGGCGGGCTGGTCATCGACCGGGCGGGCTTGGTGGTCACGAAGAACGGCGAGCCGGTTTCACTCACCCCGACGGAGCTGAAGCTGCTGCTCGAACTGTCACGCACTCCCGGGCAGGTCTACAGCCGCCAGCAGATCCTCTCCGCCGTATGGGATCACGACTACCTCGGCGACTCCCGGCTGGTCGACGCCTGTGTCCAGCGGTTGCGCGCGAAGATCGAAGACGTACCCGCGAAACCCGACCACGTCCAGACCGTCCGGGGCTTCGGGTACCGGTTCGGCCGTTCATGAGGGTGCTCTCCGGGCTGCGGCCCCGGCTGATCCTGGCCTTCGCGGCGATGACGCTCATCGGGGCGGGAGCCGCGGCCGGGGCCAGCTACGTCTCGGCGCGGAACGCCATCCTTGAAGCCGTCCAGGACGCGGCGATGAACCAGCTCAAGGACCGGGTCGCCGCCTACGGCCGTCCGCTGTCCACGCCGCCGACCCAGGAGCAGCTCAACGATTTCGCCGGCAGCCTGCGGTTGAACGCCGTCGCGGTCTACCGGGACATGCGGTCGATCAACGGGCCGGATCTGACCACCTTCACTCCCGAGCTGCGCGAAACCGTCGGCGGTGACGACCGGATCCAGTTCCAGCGCCTTGACCGCGACACCACCCCCGAACTCCTGGTCGGCATGCCGGTGCTGGCGCGGCGGCCGGACGGGTCGATGGGCCCCAGCGGGCTCCAGGTGTACTCGCTCACCTCCCTCGGCCAGCAGCAACAGGCCATCGAAGAGCTCGCGAAGTACGCCTGGCAGATGGCCGCGCTGGCCCTGCCGCTCGCCGCCGCGCTCGCGTTGCTGGCGGCAAGGCAGGTGCTGCGGCCGGTGCGGGCGCTCAACACCGCCGCGGCCCAGCTCGGCGAGGGCAGGCTCGACGTCCGGCTGCCCGCCAAGGGCTCCGACGAGCTGGCCGAACTGGTCACGACGTTCAACAACACGGCCGCCGAACTGGAACGCACGGTCGGCGAGCTGCGGGCCATGGAGTCCGACGCCCGCCGGTTCGTCGCCGACGTCTCCCACGAACTACGCACCCCGCTCGCGGCGATGAACGCGGTCACCGACGTCCTGGACGAGGACGCGGAGACCCTGCCGCCGGACACCGCGGTGGCCGCGCGGCTGGTCTCCGGCGAGACCCGCAGGCTGACCCGGCTGGTGCAGGACCTGGTCGAGATCTCGCGGTTCGACGCGGGCCGCGCCGAACTCGTCGTCGACGAATGGGATCTCGCGACGGCGATCCGTGACAGCCTCGACGCCCGGGGCTGGCGGGACGGCGAAGACCTGGTCACCGACCTGCCCGAGGGGGTCACCGCGCGGGTCGACCGGCGGCGGCTCGATCTGATCGTGGCCAACCTCGTCGGCAACGCGTTCCGGCACGGCGCCGCCCCGGTCGAAGTCCGCCTGCGTACCGACGGCGACGACGTCGTCCTGGAGGTCGACGACCACGGCCCCGGGATCGACCCCGAGGTCCTGCCGCATGTGTTCGACCGGTTCACCAAGGCGGACACCTCGCGTGCCCGGTCCGAAGGCAGCGGGCTGGGCCTGGCGATCGCGCTGGAGAACGCCCGCCTGCACGGCGGCGACATCACCGCGGCCAACACCGAGCACGGCGCCAGGTTCGTCCTTCGCCTGCCGAACCGAGCCGAAGGGGTGGCCTGATGAAGAAGACGCGGATTCTCGCGACCCTGGCGGCCGCGACGCTGGTGGCGGCCTGCGGCGTCCAGCCGACCGGTGTCGTCCCGGCCGGACCGGGGCCGTCGATCCGCGCCACCACGGGAGCGGCGGTCCTTGGCGGAGTGACGCTGTATTTCGTCTCCGATGGCAGGGTCATCCCGGTGACCCGGCCGACCGAAGGGTTCATCTCCCCCGAAGGCGCACTCATGCTCCTTCTGAAGGGGCCGAGCGAAGGAGAGGCCGCGCAGGGGCTGACGACGTTCGTTCCGCCCGAGGTGGGGCGGGTCGAGGTCTATTCGGGAGACCCGGGGACGATCGTGCTGCCGTTCACCGTGCGAAAACTGTCGAACCAGGCCATCAATCAGCTGGTCTGCACCGCGACGGCGGCTTCGACGGCGATCGGGCGGCCTCCGGCCTTCCAGCGGATGACCGTGACCTTCCCGAATGGCGACGCTCTCTTGCAAACCTGCAAATCCGGCTGATTTCGTCACGCACAGTGCTCAGGCAAAACCACTTCTTGGGTCTGTACGGACGCCAGCGCCTTTCGGTTCACCGATCAAGGTAACTGTGGGCGACAACACTCGGGCGTGACATTGCCGTGTCCATTTCGTAATGTTGCCCGGAGCTCGCGGCCCCCGACGCGAGTTCCCGTCCCCGAAGTGGTGAGTGATCAGAGAAATGGCCGGCAGACATCGCAAGACGAACGCTCCGAAGTGGAAGCTCCCCGTGGGTATCGCGGCAGCCGTCGCCACGGCGCTCCCGGCGTCGATGTGGCTGACCACCGCGGGCACCCCTGACGTCGAAGCGGCCAGTGCCGCGCTCGCGCTGAAGACTCCCCCGGTCTCCAGCAGCGTGACCCCCTCGCCGTCGACCAGCAGTATCCCGCCTTCCAGTACGACAACCCCGCCCCCGTCGACCACCGCGGCTCCCCCGAAGCCGACGACGTCGACCAAGGCCCCCGCGCCGGTGAAGACGACCGTCCCCGCCGCGACGGCCTCCTGCTCGACCAGCCTCTCCGGCACCAAGCCGCACGTGGCCCAGGTCGGCAACCACATCAAGGCGAAATTCGGCGTCAAGAACGTCGGCGGCGTCGCGGGCCGCGCGAACGCCAGCGACCACCCCTCCGGCCTCGCGCTGGACTTCATGGTGGACACCGGCACCGGCAACGCCATCGCCGACTACATCCTGGCGAACCAGAAGGACTTCGGCGTCTCCTACGTCATCTGGCGTCAGCGCTACAACGACGGCAGCGGCTGGGACACCATGGAAGACCGAGGCGGCGCGACCGCCAACCACATGGACCACGTCCACGTGTCCTTCTCCAAGAGCGCCAAGGTCAACGTCAGCTGCTGACGACCGTCTAACGACGCCGAGCGGACCGCTCGCCGGGCTGGACCACGGGTCGTCCCACGACCTCTTCCACGCCTTTGACGGCGAGCCGGTCCGCTCGCTCGTTCTCCGGGTGCCCCGCGTGCCCCTTGACCCAATGCCATTCGACATCGTGCTGCGAAGCGGCTTCGTCGAGGCGGCGCCACAAATCGGCGTTCTTGACCGGCGTCTTGGCCGAGGTCATCCAGCCGTTGTTCTTCCAGTTCAGCACCCAGCTGGTGATGCCGTTCCGGACATACGTGCTGTCGGTGTAGAGGTTCACCGTGACGCGGCGTTTCAGGCTCTCCAGTGCCTCGATGGGCGCGGTCAGTTCCATCCGGTTGTTCGTGGTCGGCCCGAGTTCGCCGCCGTAGATCTCCTTCTCGACGTCGCCGTACCGCAGCACCGCACCCCAGCCGCCGGGGCCGGGATTCCCGCTGCACGCGCCATCGGTGTAGATCTCGACTGATTCCGCCACCGGGACACCCTAATGCGTCGCGGACTCCGGCTCTTCGCAGAGGGGCGTGAGTGGCAAGGGTCCCTGCCCCTTGCCACTCACGCCCCTCATCGGGCACCGACAGCCCTCAGTACCAGTGCTGGCCGGCGATCGCCCAGCAATCCCACATCTGCACCAGTGCGCCACTGGCGGGGTTGACGTCCTTGATGTCGAGGCACAGATCGTTCAGGGAGCTGCGCAGGGACTGCCCCCACCAGTACCAATGCTGCCCCGGGGTGTCCCAGCAGTTCCACATCTGCACCAGTGCACCGTGGTTGGGGTTGATGTCCTTGATGTCCAGGCATTTGTGGTTCAGGTCGCTGTGCAGTGACGCCCCGACCCAGTGCCAGCGCTGCCCGGGGTTGTCCCAGCAGTCCCAGACGATGACCTGTGCGCCGGCATTCGGGTTGATGTCCTTGATGTCGAGGCATTTGTCGTTCAGCCGCGATTTCAGGGTGAATCCGGCCGCCGCCATGGCGGCTTTCGGAGCAGCGGCGGCGGTTCCGATCCCGCTGAGGCCGAAAAGGAGACTGAGGACAACCAATGCCACCGCTCGGATCCGCGCCGGGCGTCCACCACGCTTGATCATTTCGCCGTCCGTTCCCGGCGGCCGGATAAGCCGCCATTAGGGTGTTCGCTGTCCGGATGAGCCTCATCGAGAGGCGGGGCGGAGCACCATCGGAGTCGAAGAACCGAACGATTCTTCAGGTGGGGGCTGGCGTGGCCGAGCAGGATCGGAATGACCACGTCCGGCGGCAGTTGCGCACGTTGCAGCGGGCGGTGGGAAGTCCCACCGACGCGGTACTGGCCCGGCGCAGCGGCATCGCCGCGGCGACGTTTTCCGAAGTGATGTCCGGCAAACGGCGACCGCGCGAGGAGTTCGTGGCCAAGGTCGTCTCTGGTTGCCTGGTGCACGCCCGTGCCACCGGCCACGCCCCGCTCGACGAGCAGCGGATGCTGCGTGCCCTGCGGATGCCGGGGCATACCGCCTCCGACAACGGGATCCTCGAACGCGAGGAGGACCTCGGCCGCTGCTCGGCGGTGCTCGAATCGGTGCGCACCAGGGCGGGCGCCACCGTCGTCATCGAGGGCCCGGCGGGGATCGGCAAATCGGAGCTGGTCGCCAGGGTGTGCGCGGAAGCCGCCGCTCGCGGGATCGTGCCGCTTGCCGTCCGCGGCAACCAGCGCGACCGGACGCTGGCGTTCGGCGCCGCCCGAACACTGCTGGCCCGCTGGGTCGCCGGTCGCCCCGTCCGCGAGCAGAAGACGCTCTTCGCCGGAGCGGCCGCTCTCGCCCGGGTCCCGCTGGGTCTCCCCCATCCCCGGCAAACCGGCCCCACCACGATGATCGGCCTGACCGAGGCACTGTACTGGCTCGTGGTCAACGCGACCTCGCTGATCGGGACGAGTCGTCACGAAGAGGGTCTGCTGCTCGCCGTCGACGACGCGCACTGGCTGGATGAAGAGTCGTTGCAGTGGCTGGATTTCCTCAGCGACCGCCTGTCCGGCCTGCCGGTCGTGCTGATGCTGGCCCACCGGCCGCATCAGCGGACCCCCACGCTGGCCAGGATCGAGCTGCACGCCACGGAAATCGTGCGGCCGCTGCCACTCGGACCGGACTCCGTGCGCACGATCGTCGGCCACGGCCTGCTCCCCCGGCACACGACCCGCCTGCCTGACGACCGATTCTGCGCCGAGTTCCACCGGCACAGCGGCGGCAATCCGTTCTATCTCCGCTGGATGCTCGACGTCGCACGGGAAAGGGGGCTCACCGCGACGATCGCCGATACCGACGCGGTCGCCACGCTGACCCCTCGGCACGTCGTCCTGCACCTCACCGAACGGCTCCACGACCTTGGCCCGTCAGCACAGCGGCTGGCCTACGCCATCGCCGTGCTGGGGCCCGGATGCGCGTTGCCACACGCGGCCAGGCTCGCGGACGTGACGCCGTCGGACGCCAAACACGAATACGACCGGCTGTGCGCCGCGGCGATCCTGGTGCCCGGCCCCACCCCGGATTTCCGCCATCCGATCATCCGCGGCGCGGTGTACGACGCCATCGATCCGTCGCGGCGCAGCGACACCCACCGCGCGGCGGCCTCGATGCTGTACGGCGAAGGTGCCGACGCCGACGCGGTGGCCGCGCATCTGCTCGATGTCCACGCGGCCGCCGATGGGTGGGTGGTGGACAGGATGACCGAGGCGGCCGCGGCGGCATCGGAGTCAGGTCTGTCCGCCACGGCCGCCCGGTACCTCAAACGGGCGCTCGACGAGCCGCCGCCGGTGTCGCGGTCGTGCCGCGTACGGCTCCGCTACGGCCAAGCGCTGGCCCTGGGCGAGGTGGCCACGGCGTTACCGGAATTGCGTGCGGCCTACGAGCAGGCCCCCGACGACGGCCTGCTCGCCGAGGCGGCCATCGCACTGGCCAAGACCCATAGCTACGCCGACCAGCTCGGCGACGCGGTCCGTCTCCTCGACGCCGCGCTCGATCGCTGCACGGATGAGTCACTGCGGGAGCAACTGCTGGCCGAGCAGGTGCTGTGGGCCACCTGGTGGGCCGACGATCCGTACCGGTCGGACCGGATGGCCCTCCTCGACCGGATCGCACCCCCGCTGGCGGCCCTCACCCACCCGCGGCGACTGCTGGTGACGTCGCACGCGTGGAGCCTCGTCCTGCGCGGCGAACCCCGCGCACTGGCGCTGGCGGCCATCGAGCCGGTCATCCGGCGCGGCGTCGTGTTCGCCGACGCGGATCAGGGGATGGAGGTGGCCACCATGACGGCGTTCGTCCATCTGTACACCGGGCACCAGTATCGCGCCCATGCCCTGTTAGACCAGGCTGTCGACGAGTTCGAACGGCATGGCTGGCACGGCACCCACCTCGCCTTCGCGCACGCCAACCGGGCCCACGCGGCACTGCTCAGCGGGCGGCTTGCCGACGCGGTCGCCGACGCCGACATCGCCTTGCGGTTCGCGGACCGCAGCGGTACGGGCACACCTGCCCACTGGTTCGCGACGGGCATTCTCATCCAGGCGCTGTCGGCTCGCGGCGACGTCGAGCGGGCGACGGCCGTGTGTTCCGCCAGGGACTATCCCGGGCCGCTGCCGGACGCCGTGATCCTGCCGGTGCCAAGGGCGGTGCTCGGCGCGTTGTTCCTCGCTCAGGACGATCAGCGGCAGGCCGCCAGGCCACTGCGTGAAGTCGGCCGTTGGCTCGACGCCGCGCCCGTGCCCAACCCCGCCGTCTGCCCGGCGCGTTTCGACCTGGCGCTGGCCCTGCGGTTCGACGCGCCGGAGGAGGCGCGTGAGATCGCGGCGTCCGCGCACCACCGGGCCGAGCGGTTCGGCGATCCGACCACCCGAGGGCGCTCCTTCCGGGTCCTCGCGGCGCTCCACGCCGACTCAGAGGTGGCGCTCCTGGAGGAGTCGGCCCGGTTGCTGGAGAACTCTCCCGACCGGTGGCAGCGCCTGGTCACACTCGCCGACCTCGGCACGGCCTTCCTGCACACCGGCCGCACCCTCGACGCACGCCGGGTGCTGCGCGAGGCACTCGCCCTCGCCGACGAATGCGGTGCCGTCACGCTGCGGGACGTCGTCGCCCGCCGTCTCCACCGGGCCGGGGTCACACCCGGCGGGCAGAAACAGGTGAACGTCGTGTCCCCGCGCCTGCGGCGGATCGCCCACCTCGCCGCGGAAGGCCGCTCCGAAGCCGAAATCGCGCACAAGACCGCTCTCGGCCTGGACACCACGACCGCACTGGTGCGCGAGGCCCACGACCGGTTCGGCGCCACCTCCCGCACCGAACTCCGCCGCGCGCTCGACGGGTGAGCAGGCGGGTTCAGTCCGGCAGCAGCGGCACCCACGGCTCTTCGGCCTGCCCGAGGTGCACCGCCCGCGTGATGGACTTCGAACCGAAGCGGTCCCGAACGGTGTCGAGCGTCGTGTCGAGAGCGTCCCTCGGCTTCGCCCCGAACGGCAGCGCGAGCTGGACCGTGTCGTCCTTGGACAGGTTCGTGAACGCGAGGCCGATCAGTGTCAGCCCGTGTTCGTCGATCAGCGGTCTCGCCGCGGCGAGCAGATCGCGTGTCGCCGCGACGAGCGTGCCGGTCTGCTCGGTCGCCTCCAGCAGGGTGTGCGACCGCGTCGCCTTGGTGAAGTCGGCGAACCGCAGGCGCAGCACTACGGTCCGGCACACCCGGTTGGCCGCGCGCAGCCGCCGGGCGAGGCGATCGGCAAGGGTCAGGAGGATCGCGTCCAGTTCGGCCGGGGTCCGCGGCCTGCTGCCGAGCGCATGCTGGGCCCCGATCGACCGGCGACGGCGACCGGTCCGCACTCGCCGCGGATCGTCGTTGTGCGACAAGGCGTGCAGGTGGGCGCCGACGCCGCGGCCGAGCATCCGGACGAGTTCCTTCTCGCCGAATCCCTCCATCTGCCCCACCGTCGTCACGCCGCGTTCGCGCAGCTTCCGCGCCGTCACTTTCCCGACGCCCCACAGCCGCTCGACCGGCAGCGGATGCAGGAACTCCAGTTCACCGTCGTGCGGGACGACGAGCAGCCCGTCGGGTTTCGCGACGCCGCTGGCGACCTTCGCGAGGAACTTCGTCCTGGCGACGCCGACCGTGATCGGCAGGCCGACCTGCTCCAGGACGTCCTTGCGGAGCTTCGCGGCGATTTGGCTCGGCGTGCCCGCGATCTTCAGCAGCCCGCCGACGTCAAGGAAGGCCTCGTCGATCGAGATGCCCTCCACCAGCGGCGTCGTGTTGCCGAAGACCTCGAAGACGGCCTTGCTCGCCTCCGAATACGCGTGCATCCGCGGTGGGACGACGATCGCGTTCGGGCAGAGCCGCCGCGCCTGGCCGCCACCCATCGCCGTGCGGACGCCGTACGCCTTGGCTTCGTAACTGGCCGCCAGCACGACCCCACCGCCGACGATGACCGGCCGCCCGCGCAGGTCCGGGTCGTCACGCTGCTCGACCGACGCGTAGAACGAATCCAGGTCGGCGTGCAGGATGGGGCCCTCGGTCGTCATAGAACATATGTTCGCATCAAGCGGCCTACCAGCCAAGGCCCGGTTCAGTCGAATGGTGGGCTCGAATGCGAAACCTGGTGCTTGAAGACCTCCCCGTCCCGGATTTCGGCGGTGAACGACGGCGTGGGCGAGATCGCGCGCCAGGCGTTCAGCACCTCCTCCGACTCCCAGTACTCGAAGATGTTCACCCGGCCGGCTTCGAGCGTGTCCGCCGCGATCACCAAGTCGAGGCAACCGGGATGGGCTCGCGCCCGTTCGGCGATCACCTGATGACCTTCGACGTACCTGTCCCGCACCTCCGGATCGACATACACCTTGCCCGCGACGATCACCGTCACCTCTGGCTCCTTTCGTTCGGTCCTTCAACAGACCGACGAACACTCCGGGCGGAGACCGACATGGGACGCTCCAAGTGGCGCGAATGCCACCCTTCACCGGGAACTCGCCACGGGCGCGGTAGGTTCGTGGCCATGCACACCGTCGCCGTGCTCGCACTGGACCAGGTGATCCCGTTCGACCTGTCGACGCCGATCGAGGTCTTCACGAGGACACGGCTGCCGGACGGGAGCGCGGGCTATCGCCTGCTTGTCTGCGCCGAATATCCGGAAGTCGACGCCGGGCATTTCACCCTGCGCGCGCCGCAGGGACTGGAGGCACTGCGCGAAGCCGACACGATCATCGTCCCCGGCACCGCGACGCCGTCCCAGGCGTTACCCGAAACCGTCCGTGACGCGCTCACCTCGGCCGCCGCCCGGGGGACGCGGATCGCGTCGATTTGTTCCGGCACCTTCGTCCTCGCCGCCGCGGGTCTGCTCGACGGCCTCCGCGCCACCACGCACTGGGTCGCGGCGGGCCTGCTCGCCGAGACCTACCCGGACATCGACGTCGACCCGGACGTGCTCTACGTCGACAACGGTCAGATCCTGACGTCGGCGGGCGCAGCCGCGGGTCTGGACCTGTGCTTGCACCTGATCCGGCGCGATCACGGCTCCGCCGTCGCCGCCGACGCCGCCCGCCTTTCGGTGATGCCGCTGGAACGGGAAGGCGGCCAGGCGCAGTTCATCGCGTCGCGGCATCCGCCGTCGCCCCGGGGAGCCACACTTGAGCCGACCTTGCGGTGGATGCAAGAGAACCTCGCGCGTGACCTCAGCCTGGCCGAGATTTCCGCGCGGGCGGGAATGAGCACGCGCACGCTGATCCGGCACTTCCGGGAACAGACCGGGACGACCCCACTGCAGTGGCTGCACCTGGCGCGCGTCCGGCAGGCGCAGCACCTGCTGGAGACCACTAAGGACGCCGTCGAGCACATCGGGTCCGAGGTCGGTTTCGGTTCACCCACGTCGTTCCGCGACCGGTTCAAGCGCACGACCGGCGTCAGCCCGCTCAGCTATCGACGTGCTTTCCGTTGAGCGGGACCGGTGATGGGCGAGTCACGCGGCGACCGGCAGCCCGGTGTCCGAGGCCCGCACCCGGGCCTGTTCGGCGAAACGCCTTCGGGCGGCGACGACTCTGAGCCAGCGTTCGGCACGTTCGGCGTCCAGATCGGAGGTGGCGCGGGCCAGCACCTCGGCGGCGTGCGCGGCGGACTCGATCTCCGCGGCGGCACCGAGGTAGTCGCCGGCCTCGATCAGCTTGTAGGCGTGACGCATCTCGGTCTGCGCGGTCGAGTAGATGGCGTAGGCGGTCAGGTTGCTGGCCAGCGGGCCCAGTGAATGCGACATCGGATTCTCCGTTCCTCGTCTCTTACTGGCTCGTCTCTTAGTGACACGTCGAGCGGGTACCCCGCGGTTCGACACCACAGCGGTTATTTTTCGAAGTTCTTCGGGGGTTGCGCGAAGTGGCCGCGGCACGACAGCCTGAAGCGCATGCCAGCACGGGCGGCGTCGTTCCGCAGTGTCTTCGCGGTCGCCGAGTTCCGCCGGATCTGGCTCGCGCACCTGCTTTCCGTGGCAGGTGATCAGCTGGCCAGGGTCGCGCTCACGGTGCTGGTGTTCGACCGGACGTCGTCAGCCGGATGGGCATCGGCCGCCTACGCGCTGACCTTCGTACCCGATCTCCTCGGCGGCGCGCTGGGTGGCGTCGCGGACCGGTTCTCGCGACGCACCGTGATGGTGGTGACCGACGTCGGCCGCGCGGTCCTGATCGCGCTGATGGCGGTACCCGGCCTGCCGCTGCCCGCCGCGGCCGCGTTGTTGTTCGTCGTGCAGTTGACGGCCGGGCCGTTCCACGCGGCACGCCAGGCGATGCTGCCGGATCTGCTCGACCCGGACCGGCTGGTCGTCGGGCAGGCTGTCATCTCCTCGACGTACCAGGCCGGGCTTGTGGTGGGCTTCGGCGCGGGCGCCGCCGTCGTCACCGGTCTCGGCGTGCCCGGAGCGCTGCTGATCGACGCGGGGACCTTCGCGCTCTCGGCGCTCATGCTGCGCTTCGGGCTGAAGCGGTATCCGCCGTCGGCGCCACGTCACCACGCGCGGCCGTCGCTGCTCGCGGGCTGCCGCCTGATCGCCCGCGACCGCAAGCTGCGCTGGCTGCTGCTCATCGCCTGCTGCTGCGGTTTCTACGTCGTGCCCGAGGGGCTCGCCGTCCCGGTGGCCGCCGAACTGGGCGGAGCGGACGCGCTTCCCTGGCTGCTCGCGGCGAACCCGGTCGGCTCGGTGCTCGGCGGGATCCTGCTGAGCCGGATCCCCCGGGAACGGCAGGTCCGGGTGCTGGGCGCGCTGACGGTCGCGACCAGCCTGGTGCTGATCCCGACCGCCTGGTCGTCCGGCCTGGTCACCCTTGTCGTGCTGTGGACGATCTCCGGCCTGTTCTCCGCACACGACATGATCACCCAGACGCAGTACAGCCTGGCCGCGCCCACCGCACACCGCGGTCAGGTGATCGGCGTCGCGATCGCGGCACTGCGGGCGGCACAGGCGGCGGGTATCGCGGCCGCCGGGCTGCTGGCGCAGGCCTTCGCACCGACGACCGTGGTCACCGTCGCGGCGATCGCGGGAGTGGTGGTCGCCTGCGTTGCCGGGGCAGGCTGGTCACGGGCGGTGTCGTCCCGCCCCGGGCCCGAGGGCGCTGTTGATCCCGTGGGCCCGGTCGGCGGGACGGCACCCGTTGGCGAACAGGGTTGACTCGACCCGATCATCACGTCCAGTTGTTGTCACGACGGGTCGTCCAGTTGTTGTCACGCACTACGTTCACCTCCCTTCGGAAAGCCGCGCCGGTGGGCGAGATCACTCAGGTCCAGTTGTTGTCACGACGAGTGGTCCAGTTGTTGTCCCGCATGGTGTTCACCTCCCTCTAAATAGCGAATAACCCGGAAAATCCTTCACCGGTTGTTGTCCTGCATCGGCGCGCCTCCCTCTTTCCGGTTGGGCTGTCCGGGGGAATTCACGGTCACGCTTCTTATCGCCGGGACAACGACGACCGTCGCCGTCCCGGTTCGATTACGGTGTAGATCACCGACGGAAGAGGGTGTGTGGACGGACGACTCGGCGGCGCGCGGCGACGGCTCGGGGCCTGGCACCTGTGGAGCCTGCCGCGACCTGTGCGTTCCTACGTCCTGGTCGTCAATCTCATCGCAGTCCTCTCGACCGCCGCCACGGCCCGGCTCGTCCCGGTCACCGGCATCGACCTGGTCCGGTTCGGGATATTGACGCTGTGCGCGGCCATCGCGATCGAGGGCACCCGGCAGATCGAACGGCGACGGGAGTACGACAGAGCCCCGTCGGTCGCCTACGTCGACACCAAGGCGGTCTGGAGCGTCGCCGCCGTCATCGCGCTGCCGCCGGTGCTCGCCGCCGCGATGGTCGTGGTGACCTACACCATCGCATGGGTACGGATCTGGCCACAGCAACGGCCGGTTCTCCCCCATCGGTGGATCTTTTCCGCCGCGACGGTGCTCTGTGGCACGCAAGCCGCCGTCGTCGTCCTCAGCCTCGGCATGCGCCACTACCCCGGCGTGCCCGACTCCGGGCTGCTCGCCGGGCTGGGCGACCTCGCCGTCATCATCGTGGCTGCGGCACTGCGCTGGGCCATCAACACCGCGCTGGTGATGATCGCGATCGCGCTGTCCTCGCCGCCGAAATCGATCGGCGAACTGTTCTCCGGCTTCGGCGACCAGATCCTCGAGGCGGGCGCGCTCGGCCTCGGCCTGGTGACCGCCGTCGTGCTGATCGAAGCCAACCCGGTGGTGCTGGTCGGCGTCGTCATCGCCCTCGTGGCGCTGCACCGCGGGCTGTTGCTGACGCAGTACCGGCGTGACGCGCATACCGACGCCACCACGGGGCTCGTCACGAAACGCCGCTGGCGCCAGCTCGCCGAAGAACTCCTCGGCCGCACTCGCGCGGGCCGGAAGCTCGGCGTGCTGTTCCTCGACCTCGACAACTTCAAGATGATCAACGACACCTACGGACATCCCAACGGCGACCTCGTTTTGCGCGCGGTCGGCGACGCGCTGCGCGCCGAGATCCGGGAGCAGGACGTCTGCGGGCGGTGGGGCGGCGAGGAGTTTTCGATCGTCATCCCGGACGTCCACAGCGAGGAGACGCTGCGTCAGGTCGCCGAACGGATCCGGCACCGGGTGGCAATGGTCGCGGTCACCCTGCCGGATCGCGACACCGTGCTGACCGATCTGACGGTGTCGATCGGCGGGGCCCTGTATCCGGCCGACAACATCACCGGAGTCGACGACCTCCTCGTCGCCACCGACACCGCGCTGTACCGGGCGAAACAGGGCGGCCGCAACCGCGTGGAATTGGCCCCGCCAACGCCTTAGGGGCCGCCTCGCCATGAGCGTGAATCGGTTCGCCTGGGGTCCGGTGGGGCCGATCGTCGCGGCGTAGGCCGCGGTGCTCAGCTCCTGCCCGCGGCCATAACCGCGCTGTCGACTTTCATGCTGGTGGCGGGGCACATGCTATCCACGACGTCGGTCAAGCGCACTGGGCCTGGTGACGCTGCGCTTGTTCCGCACCGGCGACGGCCGGTGGTGGCTCTCGGTTTGGCGGCACCCGGGTTCAGCTGGCAGGCGACGCATGATTTCCCTTTGCCGACAGTGACTTCCGGAATGAGCGAGGACGACGGGGCGGAAAACCGAATCCTCTTCGTGCCGATGCGGCTGGTCTGTCTTTCGCCGGTTCTCGTGCCGGTCTGGGTCGCCGGCGCCGTCCGGCTCGGGCGTGATCCGGACCTGCACTGGCGCGCTCGCTGGCCGTCGCGTATCCGGTGTTGTGCGTGTTCCTGGTGGTACTGGGCGGAAAACCGTACTGCTCGGCGCCGTTCCCGCTGCTGCTCGCGGCGGCCGGTGCCGAACCCGCCCTCTGCTGGCTGACCCACTCGGGCCGTTCCTGGCGTCGCGGCCTGGCGGCGTTCTGGGTCCGGTCGTCGTGGTGGGGCCGTATCTTCCGTCGTGGTTCGTCGGATGTCGTGAGGCGGCGGTGCGCGACAACGGAATGGGCGTGGAGAACGAAGAGCAGGGGGTACGGTTTCCTTGTGCGATAGGCCTTCGCGGCCTTGGGCGGAGCTTTGAAGCGAGTTGCGGCACTACTAGTTCCGGTGCGACTGCGGCTGCCCTCGGGCCCGCGGACACGACCGCACGCACCAATTACCGAAAATCGGCAACGCCCCACCTCGCGCAAGATCGAAACTGTCGGTGGCCGGTTGTACGTTCGTTGCGTGGACACTCTCGAATGCGCCACTTTGGCGCTACTCAAGGAAATGACCGAACCGAGCACCCTGGAGGTCATCAACACTTCACTGAATTCCTTGGACGACATCGACTCGATCGCCGCCGCCAAGGCGGCATCCGAAGGGATCGCGCGGTTGGAGGCGATTCGTTACCGGGCCCTGTCCCAACTGAGTCGTCATCGCGGCGGCGCGAGAAGTGTAACTCAAGAAGTCGCGTTAGCACTGTCCGTTGTGGACGCTCGGGCGGCCGACATGGTCGCCACCGCCAGAGCATTGACCACTCGCCTGCCGCGCACCCTTGGCCTGATGGACCAGGGGCGCTTGGACGGTTTCGGAGCGATGAAGGTCGCCAAGGCCACCGCGTGGCTCTCCGACGAGAACGCGCGTGCCGCCGATGCCTTGCTGGAAGATCGCTTGCCCGGCAAGAACTCCTACCAGATCCGCAAGGCGGCCAACCATGCGGCGGCGATGGTCGATCGCGAGGGCGCGGACAAGCGGTGCGAACAGAATCGCGAGGGCCGCCGCCTCGTCGTGAGCCAGGGCGAGCCGGGGGTGGCGTCTATCGGGATCGAAGACGGCCCTGCCGAAAAGGTCAACGCCGCGTACCTCCGCATCAACCGGGAGGCACAGGCGCTCAAGACCGGCGGCGAGTCCCGCACACTGGACCAGTTGCGCGCGGACGTCGCCCTGGATCTCCTGCTGGGCGGGCGCGGTGGCAAGAGTGAACGCGCCGAGGTCTTCCTCTACATGGACCTCTTCACCTATCTCGACCTGAACGACGACCCGGCGGAGATGGCCGGGCACGGGCACATCCCAGCGTCGCTGGCCCGCCATATCGCGAACGGGCCGAACACCGTGCTGCGCCGGATCATCACCGACCCGCGGTCGGGACAGGTCGAGGACCTCGGCCGCGACCGGTACCGCCCGAAGGCCGGTCTCGACGAGTTCGTCCGGGTCCGCGACCGCGAGTGCCGAAGACCCGGCTGCCGCCGCCCCGCCCAGGCCTGCGACCTCGACCATTCCGTGCCGTGGCAGTTCCAGGGCACCACGGACGCCGCCGACCTCATCGCCTTCTGCCGCCGCGATCACCGGCTGAAGGACGAACCCGGCTGGAACTACCGGGTGGCGGACGACGGCACCCTGACGATCACCACGCCCACCGGGCAGACCTACGAGAGCACACCTCCCCCGCTTCACGAGCCTCGCACCGAAAGGACCGGCACCGAGGAGCCGCCGTCGTCGTGACGCGGTTGCCGAAAACCGGCAACAACCGGCACTCGCTCGCGCGCCACCAGGCATCCCGTTGCCGCGAAACGGCCACGGCCTGGGCCTGACACGTGGCCGGACATCGCCGCGCTCACGGCCGGACCGCCGCCCTTGTCCGCGCGGCGACCCGCTCAGTCGCCCGCGCTCACCGCAACCACGGCGAGTCCTCCTGATCCATGGCCACAAAGCGGCCACGTCCGGCTCGACGGCCTGGCCCCGCGCCCCGGCCCACCCCTGCGCCGCACCCATTGAGCGCGCAACCCCACGAGCCTCCCATCCCCACACCAAGCGCCGAGCCCGTGAAAGCCAAGCCCGTGAAACCGGCGTGAACACCTGGTGACACCTGTCGGACCCGCCGATCACCAAAGCCCCTCGATTGTCCACATCATGACGTCATCCGGCCCCTCGGCTAGGTGTTCCAGGCCACTTTTTGGCGGGTTCCTACAAGGCGCGGCCCTCGGCGTGCTTCACCGACGACATTCTCGTACCGGCCGGTAAGAGGCAGGCTGTAAGGCAGGTACAGGTGACTGTCCCGCGGGTGATCCGGCGGGATGTCACCTGTTGTGCTGCGTACTTGGGAGGCTCAGTCGGTGTTCAGTCGTGTCGCCATCGTCAACCGCGGAGAAGCCGCGATGCGGCTCATCCACGCCGCCCGCGAGCTTTCGGCGGAGACCGGACAGCGGATCGAGACCGTCGCTCTCTACACGGATGCGGACCGGTCGGCGACGTTCGTGCGGGAAGCCGACATCAGCTACAACCTGGGGCCGGCGTCGGCGCGGCCCTACCTCGACTTCGCCGTGCTGGAGCGGGCGCTGACCGAGACCGGGGCCGACGCGGCCTGGGTCGGCTGGGGTTTCGTGGCCGAGGATCCGGCGTTCGCCGAGCTGTGTGAGCGGCTGGGCGTCACCTTCATCGGGCCGAGCGCGGACGCGATGCGCAAGCTCGGCGACAAGATCGGCGCGAAGCTGATCGCCGAAGAGGTCGGCGTCCCGGTGGCTCCCTGGAGCCGCGGCGCGGTCGCGGATCTCGACGCCGCCATCAAGGCGGCCGACGAGATCGGCTATCCGCTGATGCTCAAGGCCACCGCCGGCGGTGGCGGGCGCGGTATCCGTGTCATCACCTCCGCCGACGAGCTCGAGGACGCCTACGAGCGCACCAGCCAGGAGGCCGAGCGCGCGTTCGGCAGTGGCGTCGTCTTCCTGGAGCGCCTGGTCACCGGCGCGCGGCACGTCGAGGTCCAGGTCATCGCCGACGGACAGGGCACGGCGTGGGCGCTGGGCGTCCGCGACTGCTCGGTGCAGCGCCGTAACCAGAAGATCATCGAGGAGTCCGCTTCTCCCGTCTTGAGTCCCGCGCAGGCCGACGAGCTCAAGCAGTCCGCCGAGCGGCTCGCGCTCGCGGTCGACTACTGCGGTGCCGGCACGGTCGAGTTCCTCTACCACCCGGGCGACAAGCTGTTCGCCTTCCTCGAAGTCAACACGCGCCTGCAGGTGGAACATCCGATCACCGAGTCGACCACCGGCATGGACCTGGTCAAGGCCCAGCTGCACGTCGCGTCCGGCGGCAAGCTCGAAGGCCTCCAGCCCGCCGAAGCCGGTCACGCCATCGAGGCGCGGCTCAACGCCGAAGACCCGGATCGCGACTTCGCGCCATCACCCGGCCGCATCGCGCGCCTGGACCTGCCTGCCGGACCCGGTATCCGCGTCGACACCGGTGTCAGCGAAGGCGACACGATCCCGGCCGACTTCGACTCGATGATCGCGAAAATCATCGCCTACGGCCGCGACCGCGACGAGGCACTCGGCCGTCTGCGCCGCGCGATGGCGCAGACCACGGTCATCATCGAGGGCGGCGCGACCAACAAGAGTTTCGTCCTCGACCTGCTCGACCAGCCCGAGGTGATCGACGGCAGTGCCGACACTGGCTGGATCGACCGTGTCCGCGGCGAAGGCAAGCTGGTCACCCACCGGCATTCGGCGATCGCACTCGCGGCCGCCGCGATCGAGGCCTACGAGGACGAGGAAGCCGTTGAGCGCCAACGACTTCTGTCCACCGCGCACGGCGGCCGCCCGCAGGTGCAGCACGAGAGCGGCCGTCCGCTCGACCTCAAGCTGCGCGGCGCGGCGTACCGGGTGAGCGTGGCCAGGATCGGCCACCGCCGGTTCCGCGTCGGCGTCGCCGCGGGCGGCGACGTCCACCCCTGCGACGTCGAGGTCGACCGTTTCGACGAGCACACCGGCCAGATCACCGTCAACGGCACCCGGTTCCGTCTGGTCACCGGCACGCACGGGCCGACCCACCTGGTCGAGGTCGACGGCGTCACCCATCGCATCAGCCGCGACGAGGGCGGCGTCGTCCGCTCCCCCGCGCCCGCGCTGGTCGTCGCGACCCCGCTCGAAGTCGGCGCGGAGGTCGAGGCGGGCGCACCCGTGCTGGTGCTGGAAAGCATGAAGATGGAGACGGTGCTCCGCGCGCCGTTCCGCGCGAAGCTGCGTGAGTGCGTTGTCTCGGTCGGCAGCCAGGTCGAGACCGGCGCTCCGCTGCTGCGGCTCGAACCGCTGGCCGACGAAGGCGAAGAGGTCGCCGAGGACGTCGGCAGTGTCGAGATCGAGCTGCCGACGGAGCCCGACGGAGCGTCGGCGGCGCAGCGGATCGCACGGGGTCAGCAGGATCTGCGCAGCCTTCTGCTCGGCTTCGACGTCGACCCGCACGACGAGGGCCGCACGCTCAGCGCATATCTGGCCGCCAGGGCCGAGCTGAGCGACAACGGCGACCGTCCGCTGGAGGGCGAGGTCGAACTGCTGACCGTATTCGCCGACCTGTCCGAGCTGATCCGCAACAAGCCCGCCGGTGAAGAGACGAAGACCGACACCCGGGTGCACAGCGCCCGCGAGTTCTTCCACACCTACCTGCAGAGCCTCGACGTCGAACGTGCCGGCCTGTCGGAGTCGTTCCAGAACAAGCTCAAGAAGGTCCTCTCGCACTACGGCGTCAAGGACCTGGAACGCACGCCGGAGCTGGAGGAGGCGGTCTTCCGCATCTTCCTCGCCCAGCAGCGCACCGCCTCCGACGTCGCGATCGTCACCGCGCTGCTGCGCCGGTGGCTCACCGAGGCCCAGCCGTTCGAGTCGATGCGCGAACCGGCGGGCAAGGCGCTGGAGCAGCTCATCGCCGCCACCCAGCTCCGGTTCCCGGTGGTCGGCGACCTCGCCCGCAGCGTGGTGTTCCGCTGGTTCGCCCAGCCGCTGCTGCGCCGCACGCGCGCCGAGGTCTACAGCGAGGTCCGCAAGCATCTGCGGCACCTCGACCAGCATCCGGACTCGCCGGACCGCGCCGAGCGGATCGCGAGCATGCTGGCCAGCGCGCAGCCGCTGGTGCGCCTGCTCGGACAGCGGATCGGCCGTCCCGGCACCGACCACACACCGCTGCTCGAAGTACTGAGCCGCCGCTATTACGGCAACCGCGCGCTCACCGGCGTCCAGCCGGTCACCGTCGGCGGCTGCACTTTCGTCACCGGTGACTACGCCGACGACGGCGAGCGGTTCCACATGGCCACCACGGCCGTCGACCGCGCCGGGCTGCCCGGGGCGATCAAGGCCGTCGCCGATCTCGCCGCCGGACTGCCCGCCGACACCGACGTCGAGGCGGACCTGTACCTGACGTGGGACGACGAGTCCGCCGACGAGGACACGATGGCGGCGGGGCTGCGTGAGATCCTGGCGGCCGAGTCGCTGCCGAGCCGGGTCCGGCGGATCACCACCACGGTCGCCGGGCACAGCGGCGCGGTGGTGCACCACCACTTCACCTTCCGGCCGTCTTCGACCGGTTTGACCGAAGAGCGGCTGATCCGCGGCCTGCACCCGCTGATCGCGCAGCGGATGCAGTTGCAGCGGCTGGCGAACTTCGACCTCACGCGGCTGCCGACCGGTGACGAGGACGTCTACCTGTTCAAATGCGTCGCGCCGAAGAACCCGGCGGACCAGCGCCTGGTCGCGCTGGCCCAGGTCCGTGACCTGACGCCGTTGCGGGACAACGACGGCAAGCTGCTCGCCCTGCCCGCCGTCGAGGGCACGCTGGCAGGCTGCCTCGACGCGATCCGCGAGGTGCAGGCGAAGCTTCCGGCGAAGAAACGCTTCGACACCAACCGGATCATGCTCTACGTATGGCCGACGAGTGAGCTGACCGGCGAGGAGCTGAACACGGTCGCGCAGCGCGTGCAGCCGTCGACGGCCGGCGCGGGCCTCGAAGAGGTCCAGTTCCTCGGCAGGCAGCGTGACCGCGTGACCGGCGACCTCACCGAGATCGCCGTGCGGATCGGCTACGACGTCAGCGGCGGCGTCCAGATGTCGCTGGCCGAGCCCACCACCGAGCCGATCGAACCGCTCGACGACTACCGGCAGAACGTCCTGCGTGCCCGGCGCCGCGACACGGTGTACCCGTACGAGCTGACCGAGATGCTCGGTTCGTTCACCGAGTACGACATGGACGACAGCAACACCCTCGTCCCGGTCGACCGGCCGAAGGGGCGCAACAAGGCGGCGATCGTCGCCGGTGTGGTCTCCACCGTGACCGAGCGGTATCCGGAGGGTGTGAAGCGGGTCGTGCTGCTGGGCGACCCGACGAAGGCGCTCGGCGCGCTGTCGGAGCCCGAGTGCGCGCGGGTGATCGCGGCGATGGACCTCGCCGAACGGCTGCGGGTCCCGCTGGAGTGGTACGCGCTGTCGGCCGGTGCCCGGATCTCGATGGAGTCCGGCACCGAGAACATGGACTGGGTCGCGGCCGCGCTCAAGCGGATCGTGCACTTCACCCAGGACGGTGGCGAGATCAACATCGTCGTGGCCGGGATCAACGTCGGCGCCCAGCCATACTGGAACGCTGAAGCGACAATGCTCATGCACACCAAGGGAATCCTGGTGATGACGCCGGATTCCGCGATGGTGCTGACCGGTAAGCAGTCACTCGACTTCTCCGGTGGCGTGTCGGCCGAGGACAACTTCGGCATCGGCGGCTACGACCGCGTCATGGGCCCGAACGGCCAGGCGCAGTACTGGGCGCCGAACCTCGCGGCGGCCCGCGACGTGCTGATGTCGCACTACGACCACACTTACGTGGCGCCGGACGAAACCTCCCCACGCAAGGCCGTCACCACCGACCCGGTGGACCGGGATGTCTCGCCGTTCCCGCACGCGGCCGTCGACAGCGACTTCACCACCGTCGGCCAGATCTTCTCGCGGGAGTCCAACCCCGACCGCAAGAAGCCGTTCGACATCCGCACCGTGATGCGCGCGCTGTCGGACCAGGACCATCCGGTGCTGGAGCGGTGGCCGGGGATGGCCGACGCGGAGACCGCGGCCGTGCAGGACGTGCACCTCGGTGGACGGCCGGTGTGCCTGCTGGGCATCGAGTCGCGTTCGGTGCCGCGCCGCGGCTTCCCGCCCACCGACGGCCCGGACACCTACACCGCGGGCACGTTGTTCCCGCGGTCGTCGAAGAAGGCGGCGCGGGCGATCAACGCGGCCAGCGGAAACCGGCCGCTGGTGGTGCTGGCGAACCTGTCCGGCTTCGACGGCTCTCCGGAGTCGATGCGGAAACTGCAGCTGGAGTACGGCGCGGAGATCGGCAGGGCGATCGTCAACTTCGAGGGCCCGATCGTGTTCACCGTGATCTCGCGGTACCACGGCGGCGCGTTCGTGGTCTTCTCGAAGGCACTGAACCCGAATATGACCGTGCTGGCGCTGGAGGGCTCGTTCGCCTCCGTGCTCGGCGGCGCACCCGCCGCGGCGGTCGTGTTCTCCGGTGAGGTCAACGCGCGGACCGCGGCGGACCCGCGGGTGCGCTCGCTGTCGGAGAAGGTCAGCGGGGCGACCGGTGCCGAACGGGCCGCGCTCGCCGCGGAACTGGCCGACGTCCAGTCGTCGGTGCGGGCCGAGAAGCTGGGCGCGGTCGCCTCCGAGTTCGACGGCGTGCACAGCATCGAGCGCGCGGTGAAGGTCGGTTCGGTGGACGCGATCATCAGCGCGGCCGAACTGCGGCCACGCATCATCGAGGCGATCGAACGGGGCCTGGCGAAGTAGCAGCGGCGCCCACCGGCCTCGCGGATGTCATGAGGGGTCCCCATAGGACATTTTTTGCCCTATGGGGACCCCTCATGAC
>NZ_JBFBBY010000085.1:0-34020 GCF_040682875.1 Amycolatopsis sp. NPDC051071
GACCACCGGGTGAACTACAAGGCGTACAACCTGGACCAGGTCCTCGACGGCGACCTCGACAACGTGCTGGACGCGCTCATCACCGCGGACCGCGAGGAGCGCCTGGCCGCGCACGCCGGCTGACGCGGATGTCGGGCGACATCCTTCTCGACGACGCCGAGCCGTCTCACCCGGAGTTCTGGTGGAAGGCTTCGAGTGGCGTGATCGGCTGGGTCATCGACGTGCTCTTCGAGAACGTGACCGATCCCGTGCTCAGGGCGGAACTGGGCGAATACCGCGATTCCACGTTCCTCGCGATCGGCGTGTTCGAGGAGCGTGCCCCGGAACTGATCCGGGTTCTCCGCACGGATCTGTACGTGGCGGCCGAAAGAGCGGTCGACGCGGGTGAACTGGCCGACTGGATGCTTCCGCGGATGGCCGAGCTGGCCCGCTACGCGGACTGGTGGGCCGAGCTCAACTGGGATTCCACCGAACCCATGCCGGGCCGGTCACCGCTCGGCTATTTCCTCTTCCACGGAGATCGTCTTCCCGAGTCGTGGTGGACGGCGCCGAGGGAGCTGGTTCTTTGGGTGCTGGATGTGTTGCTGGAGAACGCTTCCACGGTCGGCCTCAAGGCGAAACTCCGTCAGCTGCGTGAGGCGAAGCAAGCCCTGCTGGCGACACCTCTCTTCGACGGGGACGAGCTGACGGAGGTGCTCGCGATCCTCCGTTGGCGACTTCGTCCCGCGGCCGAGCGGGCGTTCAGCGATCAACGGCGCACTGACGCGGAGCGGCTGGCGTATGTCGCCGGAAAATGGCCGGGAGCCTAGGGCGGGTCCGAGAACGGGTCGGCGTCCAGCCCGGTGTGGATGGCCCGGACGGACATGCCCACCTCGGAGAGCCGGTCCGCCACCTCGTCTTTCACCCTGCAGAGTGCCTCTTCGCCGCTTTCCCCGGCACCGGCCGGGAAAGCCGACAACAGCACCGCCTCGCAAGGGCCCGCGGCGGTGGTGATCCGGACCAGTGACGCCGAAAGATCCGTCGCGGGCGCACCGCATAGGCGCACAGCGGTCCGCAGGTCGCCGGTGGGGACGTAAAGATGCACCCGCGAGATGACGTCGGTCTCCGCGCGCGGGGTGAAATCGTGCCGGGGGACATACGCCGGCTCACGGGGATCGGTGCCGCCGAACGTCGCCATGAGTGAATAAAGCCGGTAGCCGTCGGCCTGGGTGTCGTAAGCGTCGTAGCTTCCGTATTGGCCGGTCTCCGGCGTGCCGTGGATTTCGAAGAATTCCGCATTCAGGCCGTAGTGGAAAAGCGCGGGTACGGCGGCGCGATGCAAGGTGTCTTCCCGCTCCTCGTCGTCGGCAGGCGGTGTGCGATAGCCGATGGAGACCGAGTAACCCGTCCAGCCGCCCTCCGGATCCGCCCGGCAGATCTCCAGTTCGGTGGCCTCGAACTCATCGATGAGCCGTTCGCCCAGCGCGGCGGCCGTCGCGAAGTCGTCGGTGGGAATATTCGCGGATATCCGCGTGACGACAGCCGTTTCCCGGAGATCCATGACGATTACGCGAACCCTTCGGTGCTGGCAGGTCCATCAATACTACGGGTGGCCGAGCCCGGCCCGACACGGCCTTGTCCTGGATTCCGCGGTTCCGCTACGGTTATGTCCGGTAGGAAAACTCTGTCCTGGGGGAACACGAATTCGTGACGCGCGCGGACGACTTGACCATCGAAGCGAGATCGATTCCGGTAAGCCGGAAACGTGTTCTGCGCGGCTTCGCGCTCGCCGCCGCAATAGCGCTGCTCAGCGTCGCCGTCGTCGCCAGGGTCGGCCGGTTCGGTTTCAATCCGACCGACCAGGGTTTCATCTTGGCGCAGGTGTGGCGCGTTCTGCACGGCGAGATCCCGCAGGTCGATTTCCTCGGGCCGAGGCCGTTCGGTTCCGCCTATCTGCACTTGGTCGACCATCTTGTCCCGGCGCCGCTGATGATCGGGTCGAGTTTCGTGATGATGGCGCAGTTGATCGTCGCCACATTCGCGCTCGCGGCGTTCCTGACCGGGACTTCGCCGCTGGACTGGGGCCCGCTGCGGCTCGGCCTGGTCTTCGCCGCCGCACTGGTGGGCCTGAACACGTATCCGCTGATGGCCTGGCATACCGTGGACGGCCTCTTCCTGGTCGCGGTCGGCTGGTGGCTGCTCGACAGCGGGCTGCGCTCCGGTTCGCGATGGCGCCGGTGGCTCGGCCTGTTCTGCCTCGGGTTCGCGATCATCGTCAAGCAGAGTTTCCTGTTCGCCGCGCCGATCGGGCTGCTGATCCTGCTCTTCCACCCCGCCGCGCCGCCGAAGAAGTGGCCGCGCCTGCTTGGTGACGTCCTCGTACTCGGTGCGGCACCCTTGCTGTACTTCGGCATGGTCACCGTCGCCGGCGGACTGCAGTCGGCGATCGCGCAGCTTTCCGGCGGTAAGCAGACCTGGGGCGAGGGCCTGTTCCGGATCTGGACGGCGGAGTTCGACGGCCGCGCGGATCCGAGGACGTACCTCCTCCCGGTGCTGCTCGGGCTGATCGTGCTCGCCGTGGCTTGGTCCGCCCGCGAACGGCTCGGCGAACCCGGCCGATGGCTTCGGGTCGCGACGGCCGCGTGCGTCGTGGCCGTGGTGGTGTTCGTCGTGGCCGACGGCGGATTCGAGCACGCGGGCAGCTGGCCGGTCACGTTGCTGTGGCTCTTCCTCGCCGCCGCGGCGTTCGACGCCGTCGTCCGAAGACGGTTGCCCTGGCAGTATCTGGCCATCGCCGCCCTCGGCTGGATGATCAGCCTGTCCTGGGGCTACCCGCTTCCCGGGCTGCTCACCGGCATCTTCGCGCTGGGTGTCCTGGAAGCACTGGTACCACCGGATCTTCCACGACCGCCCAGGTTCGCGGGCGCCGTTCTCGGCGTGATCGCGTTCGTGCTCGCCGCTCTGCAGTTGCTGTCCGCGCACGACAAAACGCCGTACGCGGACAGACCTCAGGGCGAACTGACCAAGGACCTCGGGGACATCGCGCCGTCGCTGCGTGGCGTCCGCACGAACTCCAGCGTGTACACCTACGTCGCCCAGATCCGCGGCTGCCTGGACCACTACCCGGCGTCGAGGGTGGCGGTGCTGCCGGACAACGCTTTCGTCGCACCGATTTTCGAAGTACGCAACCCGTTCCCGCTGGACTGGCCGCTGCCGATGGAACTGACCGGCGACAGTCCGGAAAGGATGGTCGAGGCGGCGGACCGCCTTGACCGGGAAGGGGATTACCTCGTGCTCTTCGAGACGATCAAACCGGTTTCGCTGACCGAGGGCGCCCCGGTGCCCGGCGCCGTCACACTGGACGCCCCGACGGTCGGTTTGAGCAGCGTCGAACCGCGGATCAAGGCTGAACTCACCGGTACCAAGGTCAGTTGCGGTAGCTTCACCGGCTTTTGGGCGCCGCCGCGCTGAGCGTCAGCCGGTCCAGGAACCGGTCGCGAACCGCAGGAACAGCACAGCGCACAGCAACGAGTTCGCGTAGAGCACTACGTGCACGCCCAGCCGCAGCCGCGGGTTCCGTTCCCCGAACAGCACCAGCGCGACGTACAGCACCAAGCACGGCAACAGGTACCGCTGCACCGAGATGACGTTGCTGTTGACGGTCAGCATGACGATCGACGCGATCCCGAACAGTGCGAGCGGAAGCCCCTTCGACCGCAGCGCCACGAAGACGTACACCGACGACGCGAGCAGCAGGATCAGCCCGGCGAACGGCAAAACCTTGTTGATCAGCAGCCATTCCGTCATCGGGGTCTCGCCGAGGAACACCCGCAGAGACGGCTTCGTGGCGTTCCAGAGCGTGGGCAGGATGTTCGGGTCGAGTTTGTGGTACGGCCAGTAAGCCTTCATCATCGCCGGGTCGAATCCGGCCATGGCGTCGCCCACCTGGAGTTTCATAAAAGCCAGATGCGCGCCGAGGCCGGCGAACGCGGCGGGGAACCACAGCAGCCGCCACGAAAGCAGACCGTGGAACTTCCAGTCCTCGCTGCGCCAAAACTCCAGGAAGCACAGTCCCACGAAGACCGCGGCGGTGATTCGGGTGGCGGTCAACGGGATCAGGCACAGTCCCATCCACGTCCAACGCCGTCGCAAGGCGAACAGGAACGCCCAGAAGCCGAGTGCGCAGAACACCGCTTCCGTGTAGAAGGAGTGCAGGAAATACGCCGTCGGCGCGGTGAGGAAAGCGGCGACGACGAGCCGGGCGCCGCGTTCGGAGACGAAGAACCGCGCGATCTTCAGCAGCGCGACGGCGGCGAGCCAGGTGGCGACCAGGTTCACCAGGAAACCGGCGGTGATGACGCCGATACCGCCGAAGCTGATCGTGTGCACCAGCCAGACGAGCGCCGGGAACAGCGGATAGAACGCGCGGACCTGCGGCGCACCGTCCGCGTAGCCGTGCCGCACGATGTCGCCGTACCACAGGGAATCCCAGCGGTAGGTGTGCACGAGCAGGCTCGGTGACGAGCCGATGCCCGATTCGGGGACGCCGTTGCCCGGTTCGATCGGGACGATCGGCCCGAACAGCCACGCCAGTGCGATGAGGACGAGGTTCCACACGACCACGACGACGAAGACCTTGAGGAAGTCGCCGGTCTGCCGGACCGCGGTTTCCGGGGCCGCGGAACGTTCGAGTGTGCTGGTCATTCGGCGCCTCCGGACCGCCGGAAGACGACCTTGCTGTAGAGCAGGTAGTTCCACACCAGCCCGACGGCGATCCCGGCGAACTTCGGGATCAGCAGGTGGATCCCGGGGAACGCCGTGGTGACCGCCAAGATGACCAGCGCCTGCACGACCCAGAGCCCGAACGCGGTGACCGCGAAGAACAGGATCGCCTGGCGGCGTACGTCCTCGCCCTTGGAGCGAAAAGTGAAGTTCCGGTTGAGCGTGAAGCTGAGGAGCATGCCCGCTGTGGTCGAGAGGAAGTTGGCGACGAAGAGCGGCACGCCCAGCGTCGCGAGGAGGGCGAACCCGATCGCGTCCAGCAGGGTGTTCGCCACCCCGACCAGCCCGAACCGCACTTGGGTGGCGGAAATCGTCTTCACCGCGCGGCACTCCCGGTCTCGGCGGCGGCGAGTGTCCCGGTGCGGACCGACGCGACGCCGTACAGCGGGCGGTTCTGCACTTGGGAGTACGTGCGGCCGACGTAGCTGCCGAGCACGCCGAGCATGACGATCTGGATCCCACCGAGGAAGAACATCGCGATGGTCATGAACGCCCAGCCGGGAACCGCGGTCTCGGGGGCGAACAGCTTCACGCCGGCGACGTAGAGGATGCCGACGAAACTGAGCAGCGAGATCAGGTGGCCGAGCCGCGTGATCATCCTCAACGGAGCGACGGAGAAACCGAGGATCCCGTCGGCGGCGAACCGGAGCATCTTGCGCAGCGGATAGCCGGTGACGCCCGCGTGCCGTTTGTCCCGGTCGAACAGGACGGCCGTCTGCTTGAAGCCGATGTAGGCGACCAAGCCGCGCAGGAAGCGGTCCCGCTCGCGGTACTTGCGCAGTTCGTCGACGACCTTGCGGTCGATGAGCCGGAAGTCGCCGGTGTTCTTCGGGATGTCGACCGACGCGAGTTTCCGCAGCACCTGGTAGAAGACGCCGGCGGTGAGCTTCTTGAACGCGGAGTCCTGCCGCGACCTGCGCTGCGCGTAGACGACGTCGTACCCCTGCTCCCAGCGCTCGATGAGTTCGAGCGCGACGCGGGGCGGATCCTGCAGGTCGCTGTCCATGATGATCACCGCGTCGGCGTCGGCCAGGTCGAGTCCGGCGGTGACCGCCAGCTGATGGCCGAAGTTGCGGGCCAGTTCGATCACGGTGACCCTGGCGTCGCGTTCGGCGAGTTCGGTCAGCGTCGCGAGCGAGCCATCACGGCTGCCGTCGTCGACGTAAAGGAAGTCGAAGTCGTAGCGATCGGCCAGCGGCTCGATCACGTGGTCCACAGTGGAGTGGAGCAGTGCGATGTTCTCTTCCTCGTTGTAGATCGGGAAGAGGAAGGTGATTCTTCGGCGCTGCGCGTTCTGGTGCACGGGAGCCCCCGAGGTCTGGTCTGTGCGGAGATGTCACCCTCTTGACGACACCGGCGACCGAAACGTTGTCCCGTCCGGGGTTAATTCGAGACGGATTCAAGGAGGACTGAAGATCAGCCGGAGGCGGCCGCTGTCTCCGGTTCGTGTTCTTCGACGGCCGCGGCGTCTTCCTTGCGCCGTGGCAGGAAAGAGAGTGCGGCGAAGGCGGCGGCGAGCAGGGTCGGGAAGATCGTCAGCTGTTGGTGTTTGACGTTCTCGATGCCTTCTCCGAGGCCGGAGACCAGGAGTTGGCCCATGGCGAAGAGCAGGAACATGAGGACCACGATGCCGACGTCGCGGCGTCCGGTGCGGTTGCGGAAGGCCCGTAGCCCTGCCCAGCCGATGAGCAGCCAGATCGGTAGCAGGGCGAACAGGCCGAGCGGGGCGATCCAGCCGGTGATCCCGGACAGGACCGGGACCCGGTACTCCTTCGCGAGCGGCGGCTGCCCGGCGTGCTCGCCGAAGCTGCCGAGGTTCGGCACGCGTGCGGTCAGTGCCTCCTGCGCGGACTTGTGCAGTATCTGGACCACGCGCGCCGGGTGATCGAGGTAGTACTGGGCGACGTTGCGGCGGCTGATCTTGTCGCGGTACCGGGCGTATTCGGGGGAGTGCCAGGCCGCGTTCTCACTCCACCAGCCGGTGCCGACGTAGTTCGCGAACTCCGGCGGGAGGCCCAGTGCGGCGAGGTCGCCGGCGGTGTCGTGTTCGCCGTCCACGATCGCGTTGAACACGACGTGATACATGTTCGCCTCGCGGTACTCCGCGTTGGCCGAGTCGCCCGCGCCCTGCACCAGCGCGGTCCCGGCGCCGACGACGGCGAGGACGGCCAGCGGCAGTGCCCAGCGGGCCATCCCGCGGCTGCCCGCGGGCCGGACGAACAGCAGCGCGAGCGCGAACAGCGGGATCAGCAGAAGGGTCTGCGACTTCGCGTTGATCCCGATCATCGCGCCGAGCACGGTGACCGCGGCACCGGTGTAGCGCCACGGTCCGGGGCGGTGCAGCAGCAGGAGCCCGCCGGCGAGCAGGAGCATCCCGACGAAGGCGGCGCCCTCGCTCAGCACGGAGGCGAAGTAGCCGAAGAAGGCCGAGTCCGCGGCGACCAGCAGCAGCGCCGCCGTCGCGATGAAACTGTTCCGGACCGAGAGCCGCAGGCCTGCCACGATCGCCGCGATCCCGCCTGCGGCCAGCAGACAGCCCAGCACGCCCAGTACCAGCAGGTTCAGGATCGAGGACGGGTCGAACAGCTGCCCGAGCCCGCTCGCGATCTTGTCGATCCAGCTCTGGCTGGAGATGTACTCGCTGTCGCAGGCAGGGGCAGGGCCGTAGGAGAAGCGGACGAAGTACTGCGAGGGCCTGTCGAACTCGCGAGCGCCAAGCCGGCACAGGATGCGCCAGCCGTCGCCGTTGTCCGCCATACCGATCGGGCGCGGAACCAGGAAACGGACGAGAAGCACCCCGAGCGCGGCGAAGAACACACCCAAGGTCAGTCGGATCTCCCGGATCTTCACGCGCGCCACCTTAGAAGATTCCGGAGGGTGATCGGTTCGTGCCCTCTCTAATACTTGTGGTGACGAAGTTCTGGAACGCTCCGCCGGGTCGGGGATGGACGACCGCGTCGACACGCTTCGGCACCGGCGCGGGACACTGGCCGGATACCTCGTCGTCGACGTCTAGGAGAACTGTGGAAGCCCTGGCCAGGTTCGGATTCGAACTGGGTGTGCTCAAGCGGATCCGGCGGGCCGGATGGTGGCAGGCGGGCGTCCGCGACCCCGAATCGGTCGCCGAGCACACCACGCGGGTCGCCCAGCTGGCCGGGCTGCTGGCGGCCGAGGGCGGCGCCGACCCGGCGCGGGCCGCGTATCTCGCGCTCTGGCACGACACGCAGGAAACACGGACCGGTGACCTCCCGCATACGATCAAGGGGTTCGTCGAGAAGCCGGACCCGCGGGCGATCACGGCGGCGCAGACGTCGGCGCTCCCCGGCGCCGCTCGTGACTCGGTTCGAGAAGCGGTCAACGAGTATGAGACCGCGGAGAGCCCGGAGGCGCTGTACGCCCGCGACGCGGACAAGCTCGAAATGCTGCTCCAGGCCGTCGAGTACCGCGACATCGGCGTACGGAATGTCGACGAGTGGATCGCTTCGGCGAAGAAGAGCCTTCAGACCGACCTCGCGCGGCGAGTGGCCGAAGCGGCCCTGACGTTGTCGTCGCTCTCATGGCGGGTGCGCTGAAGGGAATCGATACCCTGGGCCCGCGTGTATCGACCCCGGCACGCGTGCCTTGTGTGTCAGGCTTGACTCTGTGAAGGAACACCAGTGAACCGGCAGCCGTTGCGCCTCGCCATCATGGAAGCGACCCGCATTCTCGCCGAGGCCGGCGTGGCGTCCCCGCGCTCGGACGCGGAACTGATCGCCTCCCATGTCCTCGGCGTCGAACGCGGCCGTCTGCCGATGGTGCCGCTGGTGGACCCGCCGGTCATCGACGCGATCGGCCAGCTCGTCACGCAGCGTGCGAAACGGATCCCACTGCAGTACCTCACCGGCTGGGCCGCGCTCGGCGACATCACGGTCAACGTCGGCGCCGGGGTGTTCGTCCCGCGCCCGGAGACCGAACTGCTCCTGGAATGGGGCCTCAAAGTGCTGCATGGCCGCGAGTACCCGGTGGTGGTCGACCTGTGCACCGGCTCCGGCGCACTGGCGCTCGCCGTCCAGCACGCGCGGCCGGACGCCGTCGTCTACGCCGTCGACATCGACGCGCAGGCGCTGGCCTGGGCGCGGCACAACGCCGACGTCCACGCCGACGCCGGGGACACCCCGATCCGGCTGTACTCCGGCGACGTCGCCGACAGCACGATGTTCGCCGAACTGGACGGGCTCGTCGACCTGGTCCTGTGCAACCCGCCGTACGTGCCGGAAGGGACCCCGGTACCGCCGGAGGTCGCCGAACACGACCCGGCGCGGGCGGTGTTCGCGGAGGAGAGCGGGCTCGCGGTGATCCGGTACGCGATCGCCGCCGCCGCGCGGCTGCTGCGGCCCACCGGCGGGATGGCGATCGAGCACGACGACACGCACGGCTCCGCCGTCCCGGCGCTGGTGCGGGCGCGGCGGGTGCTGACCGACGTCCAGGGGCATATCGACCTCGCGGGACGACCGCGTTTCGTCACCGCCCTGCGCGCTTCCTGACGTCTCCTCTGTCGCTGGTCGCGGATCCTCGCCCTGGGTTGTCCTGAAGGGCCCCTTTGAGACGTTCAACGTCCCAAAGGGGCCCTTTGAGGCACCGGGCGGCAGAGGGCGGGGGCCGAGTTGGTCGTGAGTGGCGTTTCGGGTTATTGAGGGATAAGGCAAAGGTGGCGCCTTCGGGCGAGGTGTTGCCTGGGCGGCGCGGCACCGCACTCGCGTGCTTGAAGGCGGAACTCGCGTGCTTGAAGAGGGATCTTGCGTGCTTGAAGAGGGATCTCGCGTGCTTGGGCCCCGCACACCTGAGTTCGGCATCCAGCACGTGAGATGCGTCTTCAAGCACGCGAGTTACGTGCTTAAGCACGCGAGATGCGTCTTCAAGCACGCGAGTTACGTCCTTGAGCACGCGAGTCGCGCCTTCGCTCTGGCCGCCAACCCCGCGAACAAGCCGGTCACAGCGAGCCCGGGCACCACGCCACTTTGACTTACCCCTCGATAGAACCCGAAACGCCACTCACGACCAAGCGCACCGACCCGCCGGAGTGCTCCACGCGGCCGCAAGCGGGGGCCGGCTCGCGAGGGCAGGGACGGGATAGTTAGCGAGACTCACGACTTCCGGCGGTGCCCAGGACAAAGCCCACCTCCTAACGTCGGTCAAGGCCGCCTCATCGGCGGTCCGACTGGGAGGTGTACCCCGATGCGATCGTCTCTCCGACGAGCCCCACTCAGAACACTCGCCGTACTCGCCACTGTCGCGCTGTTGCCGGGTCTTCTCGCGCAACCCGCGTCCGCGGCGGCACCCGTGAAGGGCTGGCCCGCCCCGATCGACGCGTCGACCTGGGAAAACCAGGACCACATGACGTGGGACGACTACCGTAAGCCGCCCGGCACCAACTGGGCCGACCCCGCACTGAAGCCGACAAAGCGGACATTCAAGGGCGCTGTGGTGCTCGCGGACTATCCGGACCAGGAGTTCGCCGTCACGCAGCCCCCGCGTTCGACGGTCTTCGGCAACCCGGGCCCCGCCGCCAGCGACATCCCCCGGGGAGGCGTGGCGAAGTTCTACCAGGACTTCCTCAACAAGCCGCAGGCGCTCAACCAGGGGCACACGATCAACGAGTACTGGATGGAGGACTCCGGCGGCAGGATGGGCGTCGATCTGACCGCGTTCGGGCCGTACCGGCTGCCGGGCAAGTCCTTCGAGTACGGCATGGAGTTCCAGCCGGACGCCTGCCCGCCTGCCGCGAACTGCAAGCGTGATCTGCGCGCCGACGCGGGTGCGGCCTGGCGTGCGGACGTCGGTGACGTCGCCAAGCAGTTCGACTTCATCTTCTACCTTTCCGCGGGCCAGGACGAGAGTTCGACCTGGCAGGAATTTGGCGTGATGAAATTCGGCGAACGCGCGAACGTGACCGACGAATTCGGTCCGGGGGTCGCCGGAATGCCGAACGCCGCGTCCACCCGCTATGTCCCGTGGACGTCGTGGAAATCGGCGGCGAGTATCTGGCCGAACGCGGTCACCGGGTCCTCGACCCAGGCGGAAAGCTCGGGCCAGGCGGTTTACGCGCACGAGCTCAGCCATATTCTCGGTATCGGCGACAACTACAACAACCCGTTCGGCGTTCCGCCGTCCAGGACCTACACCGGCCCGTGGGAGATGATGTCGCGCGGCAGCTTCAACGGACCGGGCGGACCGCATACACGCTGGCAGATCCCGGCGACGCAGGGCGGCTCGATGGGGTCGCACCACATGCTGCGCACCAAGATGAAGCTCGACATCATCGACACCGAGGACGTGCTCAAACTCGACCGGAACTCCCTCACCAAGGCCGGGCCGGTTTCGGCGCGGATCACCGCGCGTTCGGTGCTTCCCGGCCAGGGTGCCTACAGCGGGATCACGATCGCTCTTCCCGGCGGGGACCTTTCGCCGAAATGCGATCGCTCGAAAGATCCGTTCTGTGACGGCGGCGGCTACAACAATTACACCGTCGAGGTCGTCGACCGGATGGGCAGCGATTCCTTCGCTCCCGATTCCGGTGTCATCATCGCGAAGACGAAGAACGCGGACAACGCGCCGTTCGAATGGATCGTCGACGCGCATCCCGCCGACATCGGCATGACCGACTACAAGAAGCCGGACGGCACGCCGGTCCCGATCCCCATCGGCGACTACCGCCAGCTCAACGACGCCGCGTTCAAGGCGGGCACCGGTTCGGCGAGCAAATACGAGTACACCGACGAGGCGAACAGGCTGAAGTTCCTGGTCTCGGACGTCGAGCGCGACCGCAAGGGTGTGCTGTCCTACGTCGTCACGGTGGCCTCGCTCGACGGCGGTGCCGGTTCGCAGGCCCGCGGCGTCTCGCTGTGGCCGTCGGTCCCGGCGTTCGCCAAACAGGGGCTCGCGAGCTGCTCGTTCCCGCTGTTCAACACGGGGAACGCGAAGGGCGCGGCCGCGCCGTACGACACCGACACCTACCGCCTGAGCGCGTCCACCACCGCGAAGGGCTGGGAGGTCCGGTTGCCGAACGAGCTGTCCACGGTCCCGTTCGGCGGGCGGTCGTCGGCGACGGCGCACGCCAAACGGGCCGCGGGTGGTGACCACGTCGCGCAGATCAAGCTGACCGCGACGTCGATCGCCGACCCGGGCAAGACGGCGACGTCGTTCTGCGCCGCTTTCGCCTTCTAGGGGAGCGGCTACCTGTCAGGAAAGGGTCTTTCAGGACAAAAAATGTCCTGAAAGACCCTTTCCTGACACCCCGGGAGGTGCGGGCCGGGCCGTCGCACGACAGGGCTAGGCTCACCTGCCATGAGCGCGGTTTACGACTGCAGCAAGCGTGACACGCGGGCCGACGGGCTCGCCGCGGCGGCGAGCGCGGTGCGCTCCAGCCGTCTCGTGGTCCTCCCGACAGACACGGTTTACGGCATCGGCGCGGACGCCTTCGACGGCGGTGCCGTCCAGTCCCTCCTGCGGGCCAAGAACCGCGGCCCGGACATGCCGGTCGGTGTCCTCGTCGGCTCCTGGTCCACTGTGGACGGACTGGTGCTCGGCACGCCGCCGTCGGCCCGTGCGCTCATCGAGGCCTTCTGGCCCGGCGATCTCTCCATCGTCCTGCCGCACGCCCCGAGCCTGCAGTGGGACCTTGGTCAGTCACGCGGAACGGTGATGTTGCGGATGCCGCTGCACCCGGTCGCGCTGGAACTGCTGCGTGACGTCGGCCCGATGGCCGTCTCCAGCGCGAACGTCTCCGGACAGCCGCCGGCGTCCACCGCGCAGGAAGCGGTCGATCAGCTCGGCGACAGCGTCGCGGTGTACCTCGACGGCGGGTCCACCGGCGAGGCCGTTCCGTCCTCGATGGTCGATCTCACCGGCGACGATCCGGTCATCCTGCGTGAGGGCGCGGTCAGCCGCGCCGCGATCGCGGAAGTACTGGGTGTGCCCGCGGAGTCACTCGCCTAGTCCCCGAGTCCTAATCCCCGAGTCCTAGTACCGTTCGCCGCCGTATCCCCCCAGCGCGGTAGCGTGTTCAGGTGACTTGGACCTCGGCGGCGTAACGCGTCATGCCTCCTACGCAAGGCCTCCCGATCCGGGAGTACATCCTCGTCGCCCTCACCGCGGCGGCCGTTACCTTCCTGCTCACCGGCGTCGTGCGCCGCGTCGCGATCCGGATCGGCGCGATCGCGAACCCGCGGGCCCGCGACGTCCACGTCACCCCGATCCCGCGCATGGGTGGCATCGGCATCTTCCTGGGTGTCGCCGCCGCGATGGGGCTCGCGCACCAGTTGCCCGCGCTCAGCCGCGGCTTCGACTTCTCCTTCGACTCGCTGGGTGTCCTGCTCGCCGCGGGCGTCATCTCCCTGATCGGCGCGCTCGACGACCGGTTCGAACTGGACGCCTGGACGAAACTGGCCGGTCAGGTCATGTGCGCGGGCATCCTGGTGATCTTCGGCGTGCAATGGGTCTCGTTCTGGGTGCCGTGGGGTGGCGTGGACGATTCCTTCGGCCAGGTGCTGGTGCTGGACAAGAACCAGGGCGCGCTGCTGACCGTCGTACTGGTGGTGGTCATGGTCAACGCGATGAACTTCGTCGACGGCCTCGACGGGCTCGCCGGCGGTCTCGGGTTCATCGCCGCGGCGGCGACGTGCTCGTTCTCGCTCGGCCTGCTCGACTCCTCGGGCGGTGACGTCGGCGCGTATCCGCCCGCGCTCATCGCGGCCACGCTCGCCGGGGCCTGTCTCGGCTTCCTGCCGTACAACTTCCAGCCCGCGAAAATCTTCATGGGCGACTCGGGTTCGATGATGATCGGCCTCATGCTGGCGGGCGCGACGACGTCCGCGTCGGGCCGCGTGCCCTATCCGCAGTTCAGCGGAAAGGACGCGCTCGCCCTGCTTTCACCGCTCGTCGTGGTCGCCGCGGTCCTTTTCGTACCGTTGCTGGACCTGATCATGGCGGTCATCCGCCGGACCCGCCGCGGTGAGAGCCCGTTCGCCGCGGACAAGATGCACCTGCACCACCGGCTGCTGGAGATCGGCCATTCGCAGCGCCGCGCGGTACTGCTCATCTACTTGTGGGCCGGTTTGCTCGCGTTCGGCGCCGTCTCGGTGACGTTGTTCGACGACGCCGCGGTTTTCTGGATTGTCGGATTCGGTTTCCTGCTGGCGACTCTGGTGTCGGTCATCCCCAGGCTGCGGTCGCGGAACCGGACCGCCTGAACGGGCGGGGTCCACCCGGGCCTACACTGGACGGCTGAGACGACCAGGGAGTTTTCTGTGAGCGAGACCGAGAAGACCGTCGAGGCGGAGGAGAACCCCCACGCCAAGGTGGTTCTGCAAGCGGCCAACGCGATGATGAAGGCTTCCCTGAAGCTGGTTCCGCCCGCGGTGCTGATCTGCGTCGTGGTGTTCACCATCCTCAAAGGACAGCCGGGCCTGCTCGGCTCGGCCATCGGCGGCGTGCTCGCCCTCGTGTCCGCCGTCGCGACGCTGGGCCTCATGCGCTTCAGCGCGGGTATGGACCCGATGTTCGTGATGGTGATCGCTCTCGGTGGCTACGTGCTCAAGCTCATCCTTCTTTTCGCGGCGCTGAGCGTGCTTCGTGGAGTGGATTCGATCCACCCGATGGCGCTGGGTGTCACCATGATCGTCGCCATTCTCGTGGCCGCCGCCGTGGAGTTCGCGGCATTCCGCAAGACCAAGATCCCGACGATCATCCCCGCTTCCCGCTGATCGGGGGACCGAGGTCCTGACCTGGGACGGGACTTAGGTCCTCGGCCGATCGGGGGCAATGTAGTACGCCTGTACGGCGCGCCCGGACCTGCTGATATGGTCCGCGTATGGGCGGCGGCCTCGGCTGCCGGCTCCTGATGACGAACCCCGAACAGCAGTGTGGCGACGGTGTCGAATCGTCCCTTGTACCCGCTGTAGGCGTCTGTCTCCCGGGAGCACTGCATCGAGAATCCTCGTGTGCGGAACGTGAAGCCGTGTTCAGCACATCGTGGGGTGGCCGCCTCCGACGGCCCGATACGTGTCGGGTACGTTTAGTCCAGATCGTGACGATTCCCCCGGCGGAGTGAACGCCGGCCGGGAGAACCGGAAGGAGCCCAGTGGGCGCGCTGGTACTAGCCGAGGGTGCGGAGTTCACGCCGCCAGGCGTCAAAGACTTCAACCTACCGCCGTTGTTCGGCTCCGGCTATTGGTTGAGCTTCACCAAGCCGATGCTGCTGGTGGTCATCTCCCTGATCATCCTCGTCACCTACTTCATGGTGTCGTCGCGCCGGTTGAAGGTCGTCCCTGGCAAGGGACAGTTCATCGCCGAGTCGATTTACAACTTCGGCCGCAACAACATCGCGCGGGAGCAGATCGGCTCCGCCGACTTCAAGCCGTTCATCCCGCTCGTGCTCGGCCTCTTCAGCTTCGTGCTGGTGAACAACATCTTCGGGATCATCCCGTTCTTCCAGTTCCCGACCATGGCGCGAATCGGCTTCCCGGTCGCACTCGCGTTCCTTGTCGTTTACCCGGTGTACCACTACGTCGGGTTCAAACGCCACGGCTTCAAGGGTTACCTGAAGAAGGAACTGGCGCCCGCGGGCATTCCCGGATTCGTTCTGCCGCTGTACTCCACCATCGAGTTCGCGCAGAAGTTCTTCATCGCACCGGCGACACTGGCCATCCGAGTCTTCGCGGCGATGTTCGCCGGGCACCTGATCATCATGGTCTTCGCGCTCGGTGGGAGCTTCCTGCTGACCGACGGTGAAGGCCTCGTGAAAATCGCGTCTCCGGTGGCGTTCCTGTTCGCCATCGCGATGACCTTCCTGGAGGCATTCATCCAGGTCCTGCAGGCGTACATTTTCGCACTGCTGTCCGCAGGGTACATCGGCGCCGCACTGGCGTCGGAGCACTGAGAAACACCAAAAGCCCCCGATCCGCGTGAGTCGCGCGGACCGAGTTCGAAGGGAAACGCACGTGAGCAACATCGTTCTTGCGCAGCAGGCTGCCGAGGCCGTCAGCATCAACAAGGGTCTCGCCGCCATCGGTTACGGCCTCGGCGCGATCGGCCCCGGTATCGGTGTGGGTCTGATCTTCGCCGCCGTCATCAACGGCACCGCCCGTCAGCCGGAGGCACAGGGCAAGCTGCAGAGCATCGCCTTCTCGACCTTCGTTCTGACCGAGGTGCTGGCGCTGATCGGTATCGTCATCTACTTCCTCGCCTCCGCCTAGGGCTGAGTTCCGCTCATCGCTTAAGGAGACGTTGTGCTGAAGACCGAATTGGTGTTGGCCGCCGAAGAGGTGCCCAACCCGATCGTGCCGCACGTTCCCGAGCTCATCCTCGGTTTCATCGCCTTCCTTCTGCTGCTGTTCGTTCTGAAGAAGTACGTCGTCCCTCGTTTCGAGACGGCATACGAGGAGCGCACCAAGCTGATCGAGGGTGGCATCGAGCGGGCCGAGAAGGCGCAGGCCGAAGCCGAAGAAAACCTTGCGCAGTACAAGGCGCAGCTGGCGGAAGCCCGTTCCGAGGCCGCGAAGATCCGCGACGACGCCCGGCTCGAAGCCGAGCAGATCAAGGCGGAACTGCGGGCCGACGCCGAGGCCGAGTCCCAGCGCATCGTCGCACAGGGCCAGGCCCAGCTGCAGGCGCAGAAGGCGCAGATCATCGCCGAGCTGCGCGCCGAACTCGGCCGTAACTCCGTCGAGCTGGCCAGCCGCATCGTCGGCGAGTCACTCGCGGACGACGCGCGCCGTCACGGCACCGTGGACCGGTTCCTGGCCGAATTGGAGACCGCCGGTGCCAACGGTGCCGGTCTCGGAGCGGGGAAGTAGACCAGAATGACGCTGCATGCTGCGAGCCGTGAAGCGCTCGACCTCGCCGAGAATCGTCTCGGCGAGGTTCTGACCGCCGCGGGTACTGACCCGGCGACGGTCGGCGACGAGCTGCTTTCGGTCGTCGCCCTGCTGGACCGGGAGATCGGCCTTCGCCGGGCCGTCGCCGACGGTTCGGCCTCGTCCGAAGCCCGGATCGGCCTCGCCCGCGGAATCCTCGCGGGCAAGGTTTCCGAACCGGCCCTGCAGGTGCTCGACTCCGTGGCAGGCAGCCGCTGGTCGAGCCCGCGCGAACTGACCGACGGGCTCGAGGCCCTCGGCCGCTCGGCGCTGCTCACCAGTGCGGAGAAGTCCGGGAACATCGACGCTGTCGAAGACCAGCTGTTCCGGGTCAGCCGTATCGTCGCGGGTGAACCGGAGCTCGAACGGGCACTGTCCGACCTGGCCGCTCCCGCCGAGGCGAAGCGGACGCTGGTCCGCAACCTGTTCGCCGACAAGGTGGACTTGGTCACCGAGACCCTCGTCGAGCAGGTCGTCCTGCGCGTCAAGGGCCGCGGGGTCGCCAACGCCCTCGAGCGGCTGGTCCAGCTGGCCGCGGAACGCCGTGAACGCTCGGTCGCCCAGGTGACCAGCGCGAGCACGCTGTCCGAAGAGCAGCAGGCCAGGCTGAGCGAGAAGCTCAACGCCCTTTACGGGCGGCAGCTCGCGCTGCACGTCGAGGTCGACCCGTCACTGGGCGGCGGACTCGTCGTCCGCGTCGGCGACGAGGTCATCGACGGCAGCACCGCGGGGCGGATCGACTCCCTGCGCCGCCGCTTGGCCGGCTGACCCACTACTACTTTGCACACTGGCACGAACGAAGCGAGAGCGGGAACGAAATGGCGGAGCTGACGATCTCCTCGGATGAGATCCGTAGCGCGATCGAGAACTACGTCTCGAGTTACGCCCCGGACGTGAGCCGGGAAGAAGTTGGCGTCGTCATCGACGCCGGTGACGGTATCGCCCACGTAGAGGGCCTCCCCTCGGCGATGGCCAACGAGCTGCTCGAGTTCCCCGGCGGGGTCCTCGGGGTGGCGCTGAACCTGGACGCGCGCTCCATCGGTGCCGCGATCCTCGGTGACTTCGAGACCGTCGTCGAAGGCCAGCAGGTCAAGCGCACCGGTCAGGTCCTCTCGGTTCCGGTCGGCGAGGGTTACCTCGGCCGCGTCGTGAACCCGCTGGGTGCCCCGATCGACGGCCTCGGCGAGATCGAGACCACCGAACGTCGTCCGCTGGAGGTCAAGGCCGCTTCGGTGGTCGAGCGCCAGCCGGTGGCCGAGCCGCTGCAGACCGGGATCACCGCGATCGACGCGATGACCCCGATCGGCCGTGGCCAGCGTCAGCTGATCATCGGTGACCGCAAGACCGGTAAGACGGCCGTCGCGGTGGACACGATCATCAACCAGAAGGCCAACTGGGAGACCGGCGACCCGAAGAAGCAGGTTCGCTGCATCTACGTCGCGGTCGGCCAGAAGGGCTCCACGATCGCCGCCGTGAAGAAGTCCCTCGAGGACGCCGGCGCGATGGAGTACACCACCATCGTCGCGGCCCCCGCGTCGGACTCCGCCGGCTTCAAGTGGATCGCGCCGTACACCGGTTCGGCCATCGGCCAGCACTGGATGTACGAGGGCAAGCACGTCCTCATCGTGTTCGACGACCTGACCAAGCAGGCCGACGCCTACCGCGCGATCTCCCTGCTGCTGCGTCGCCCGCCGGGCCGTGAAGCCTTCCCCGGCGACGTCTTCTACTTGCACTCCCGTCTCCTCGAGCGTTGCGCGAAGCTCTCGGACGAGCTGGGTGCGGGCTCGCTGACCGGTCTCCCGATCATCGAGACCAAGGCGAACGACGTGTCGGCCTACATCCCGACCAACGTCATCTCGATCACCGACGGTCAGTGCTTCTTCCAGTCGGACCTCTTCAACGCTGGTCAGCGTCCGGCCATCGACGTGGGTATCTCGGTTTCCCGCGTGGGTGGTGCCGCGCAGGTCAAGGCGATGAAGGACGTTTCGGGTTCGCTCCGAATCGACCTGTCGCAGTACCGCGAGCTGGAGGCCTTCGCGGCCTTCGCTTCGGACCTCGACGACGCGTCGAAGGCGCAGCTCGAGCGTGGAGCGCGGCTGTACGAGGTGCTCAAGCAGGCCCAGTACTCCCCGATCCCGGTCGAGGAGCAGGTCGTCACGGTGTACCTCGGCACGAACGGTCACTTCGACACGGTCCCGACCGAGGACGTGCGCCGCTTCCGTGACGAGTTCGTCGACTCCGCCCGTCGCAAGCACGGAGAGCTCCTCAAGGACATTCGCGAGTCGGGCAAGTTCTCCAAGGAGACCGCTTCCGGGCTGGTCGACGCGGTGAACGAGTTCAAGAAGGAGTTCACCACCTCCGAGGGCAAGAGCCTGACCGAGGTCTCCGACGCCATGGACGCCGAGAAGGTCGGGCAGGAGACCGTCAAGGTCAACAAGCCCGCACCGAAGAAGTGAGCTGGTAGCTCATGGCCGCACAACTCCGAGAACTCCGGTCGCGTATCAAGGCGACCAAGTCCATCGGCAAGATCACCAAGGCGATGGAGCTCATCGCCACCGCGCGCATCACCAAGGCGCGGGCGAAGGTCGCGGCGTCGCGGCCCTACGCGGACGAGATCACGAACGTGCTCTCCGCGTTGGCCAGCGCTTCGGCCAACCTCGACCACCCCTTGTTGGTGGAGCGAGCCGAGCCGAAGCGCGCGGCGGTCCTCGTGATCACCAGCGACAAGGGCCAGTGCGGTGGGTACAACTCCAACGTGCTGAAGGCGACCGAGGAGCTCCTCACGCTGCTGCGTAAGCAGGGCAAGGAGCCGGTGCTGTACGTGACCGGCAACAAGGGCTTGAGCTACTACCGGTTCCGCGGCCGCGAGGTGGCGGAAAGCTGGACGGGGTTCTCCGACCAGCCCGGTTACGTCAACGCCACGGGTGCCGGTGAGCTCATCGTCGAGTCGTTCCTGAACGGCGCCGACGACGAGGCCGGTAACGCCGACGGCATCCTCGGTGTCGACGAGATCCACGTCGTCTACACCGAGTTCGTCTCGATGCTCACCCAGCGCCCGGTCGCCAAACGCGTCGCGCCGCTCGAGGTCGAGTACACCGAGGGCGACGAGGAGAAGCCCGAAGGCCTGGTCTCGAGCTACGAGTTCGAGCCCAACGCCGAAAAGCTGCTCGCCGCGTTGCTGCCGAAGTACATCAACACGCGGATCTTCGCGGCGATGCTCGAGTCGGCCGCGTCCGAACTCGCCGCGCGCCGTACCGCGATGAAGGCCGCGTCGGACAACGCGAACGATCTGGTTGGCACGCTCACGCGGGAGATGAACCAGGCCCGTCAGGCGCAGATCACCCAGGAGATCTCCGAAATCGTCGGTGGCGCGAACGCGCTCACCGGTGCGGCTGGGGACGAGTGATCGTGAAGTCTTACCGAATGAATGGACCGCACGGCGCGCTTTCGGCCGAAGGCCTCGGGTTGGGGGAGGCGGGCCGGAGGTCCGTCGACGCGAACCCGGCCGCGCGCTCGGATGAACACGGAAGTGATGATTGATGACCAGTACTGAAACCCCGCGTGCCAAGGGGCGCATCGTGTCGGTGACCGGGCCGGTCGTCGACGTCGAGTTCCCGCGCGGTGCCGTGCCCAATCAGTTCAACGCGCTCAAGGTCGAGATCGAGTTCGAGCAGCTGCGCAAGACGGTGACCCTCGAGGTCGCCGGTCACCTCGGTGACAACCTCGTCCGCACCATTTCGCTCCAGCCGCAGGACGGCTTGGTGCGTGGTGCCGAGGTCACCGACACCGGCGGCCCCATCACGGTCCCGGTCGGCGACAAGGTCAAGGGCCACGTCTACAACGCGCTCGGCGAGTGCCTCGACGAGCCCGGCTACGGCGACGACCTCGAGCGCTGGGGCATCCACCGCAACCCGCCTTCCTTCGACCAGCTCGAAGGCAAGACGAAGATGCTGGAGACCGGCCTCAAGGTCGTCGACCTGCTGACCCCGTACGTCGAGGGCGGCAAGATCGGCCTGTTCGGCGGGGCCGGCGTCGGCAAGACGGTGCTCATCAAGGAGATGATCACCCGTGTCGCCCGGAACTTCGGTGGTACCTCGGTGTTCGCCGGTGTCGGCGAGCGCACCCGCGAGGGCAACGACCTGTTCCTGGAGATGTCCGAGGACGGCGTCATCAACGACACCGCCCTCGTCTTCGGCCAGATGGACGAGCCGCCCGGCACGCGTATGCGGGTCGCGCTGTCCGCGCTGACCATGGCGGAGTACTTCCGCGATGTGCAGAACCAGGACGTGCTGCTCTTCATCGACAACATCTTCCGGTTCACCCAGGCCGGTTCCGAGGTGTCGACCCTGCTGGGCCGCATGCCTTCGGCCGTGGGTTACCAGCCGACGCTGGCCGACGAGATGGGTCAGCTCCAGGAGCGGATCACCTCGACCCGTGGTCGTTCGATCACCTCGATGCAGGCGATCTACGTCCCCGCGGACGACTACACCGACCCGGCCCCGGCCGCGACGTTCGCCCACCTGGACGCCACCACGGAGCTTTCGCGTGGCGTCTTCCAGAAGGGCATCTTCCCGGCGGTGGACCCGCTGGCGTCGACGTCGACGATCCTCGACCCGGCCATCGTCGGTGAGGACCACTACCGGGTGGCCTCCGAGGTCATCCGGATCCTGCAGAAGTACAAGGAACTGCAGGACATCATCGCGATCCTCGGGATGGACGAGCTCTCGGAAGAGGACAAGCTCACCGTTCAGCGCGCGCGCCGCATCGAGCGGTTCCTGTCGCAGAACATGCTGGTCGCCGAGGCGTTCACGAACATCCCGGGTTCGACCGTGCCGCTGTCGGAGACCATCGAGTCCTTCGACCGCATCACCAAGGGCGACTTCGACCACTACCCGGAGCAGGCGTTCCTGGGTATCGGTGGCCTCGAAGACCTCGAGAAGAAGTACAAGGAAATCACCAAGAAGTGATGTTCCGATGAGCGGCGGGATCAGTGTCTACTGTGGACGCTGGTCCCGTCGTTCGCATACTGGGAAGTTTGACTATTACACTCGGTGCCAGCACCTGAGGTGAAGGGAAGCTACGTGGCTGAGATTTCTGTCGAGCTGGTAGCCGTCGAGCGTCGTCTCTGGTCCGGTACCGCCACGTTCGTGGTGGCACAGACCACCGAGGGCGAGATCGGCATCATGGCCGGTCACGAGCCTGTACTCGGCCAGCTCGTCGAGGGTGGCGTCGTGAAGGTGACCACCACCGACGGCGAGATCGTGACCGCCGCGGTGCACGGCGGTTTCCTGTCGGTCACCGCGACCGGCGTGAGCATCCTCGCCGAGAGCGCAGAGCTTTCGGACGAGATCGACGTCGATGCGGCCAAGAAGGCGTTGAGCGGCGAAGACGAGCAAGAGCGAGCTCGGGCAACCGCCCAGCTTCGCGCGGCCGGTCAGTCGGTCTGACCGGGAATCGGGCAGGGGCCGGGCCGTGGAAATCGCCGTGGGTATTCTCGGGGCCCTGACCATCCTGGCCGTAGTCGCGGCCTGGTATTCGTTGCGGTGGGTCCGGATGCGCCGCGGTGGTGGCGTGAGTGTCGCGCTGCGGTGGCGTCCGGACGAAGCGCGGTCCAGCTGGCATCTGGGGCTGGGCCGCTACGAGGGCGACGAGTTCGTCTGGTTCCGGGTGTGGAGCCTGAGGACCGGCCCGGACCGGGTCTTCCAGCGGGCGAGTATGGAGATCGCGGACCGGCGCGATCCGTCCGGCACGGAGGCGTACGCCGTCCCCGACGGTTCGATCGTCCTGCGATGTGAGTCCGCCACGCAGGAGGCGATCGAGATCGCGATGGGCCCCGGTGCCCTCACCGGCTTCCTCTCGTGGCTCGAATCAGCCCCACCCGGCCGCCGCCTCCCGCGCGCTTCCTGAGTTACGCCCCCAAGCACGCAAGTTACGCCCCCAAGCACGCGAGTTGCGTATTCAGGCACGCGAGTTGCGTGTTCAGGCACGCGAGTTGCGTGTTCAGGCACGCGAGTTGCGTGTTCAGGCACGCGAGTTACGCCCTCAAGCACGCGAGTTCCGTCTTTAGGCACGTGAGTTCCGTGTCTGAGCACGCGAGTCACGCTTTCAGGCACGCGAGTTGCGTGTTCAGGCACGCGAGTTACGCCCTCAAGCACGTGAGTTCCGTCTTTAGGCACGCGAGTTCCGTGTTCAGGCACGCGAGTTCCGCCCCCAAGCACGCGAGTCCCGCGTCTGAGCACGCGAGCTCGCCGTTCGGGCACGTCGTATGCTCGCGCCGTGACCACCGTCGACATCCCGGGCTCGAAGTCGATCACCGCCCGAGGCCTGTTCCTCGCGGCCGCCGCCCACGGTACGACCGTGCTGAGCAGGCCGCTGCGTTCGGACGACTCCGAGGGCTTCGCCGAAGGCCTGCTCAAACTCGGCTATCAGGTCTCTCGTGCCCCCGACGAGTGGACGATCTCGGGGCGTCCCGAAGGCCCCGCCGCCGACAGCGCCGACGTCTTCTGCCGCGATGGCGCCACCACCGCGCGCTTCCTCCCCGCCCTGGCCGCCGCCGGGCACGGGACCTTCCGCTTCGACGCCTCCGAGCAGATGCGCTCGCGGCCGCTGGGCCCGCTGACCGACGCGCTGCTGGAATTGGGCGTCGACCTCACCTTCGAAGGTTCGCCGGGTCACCATCCGCTGGTGGTGCGGGCCGCCGGGATCAAGGGCGGCGACCTGACGCTGGACGCGGGCCTGTCGTCGCAGTTCCTGACCGCGTTGCTGCTGGTCGGGCCGCTGACCGCGGAGGGACTGCGGATCACCGTCACCGACCTCGTGTCGGTGCCCTATGTCGAGATCACCATCGCGATGATGCGGCGTTTCGGCGTCGAGGTCGTCCGGGAGGGTGACACGTTCATCGTGCCGCCGTCGCCGTACCGGGCTTGCCACTACGAGATCGAGCCCGACGCGTCGACGTCGAGCTACTTCTTCGCCGCGGCGGCCTTGACCGGGCGCTCGGTGACGATCCCGGGGCTTTCGGCCGAGGCGTTGCAAGGTGACCTGGGGTTCGTCGAAGTCCTGCGACAGATGGGGGCGGACGTCGAGGTGGGCGCGGACGCGGTGACCGTGACCGGGACGGGCGGGCTGCGCGGCGTCACGGTGAACATGCGCGACATCTCCGACACCGTGCCGACGCTCGCGGCCATCGCGCCGTTCGCGGACGGGCCGGTGCGGATCGAGGACGTCTACAACACGCGGATCAAGGAATGTGACCGGCTCGCGGCATGCGAGGAGAACCTGCGCGCGATGGGTGTCCCGGTGGAGACCGGGCGGGACTGGATCGAAATCCGGCCTTCGGTGCCGACGGGTGCGCTGGTGAAGTGCCGTCGTGACCACCGGATCGCGATGGCGTTCAGCGTCACCGGGCTCCGTACGCCGGGGATCACGCTGGACGACCCGGGTTGCGTGAAGAAGACCTTCCCCGGGTTCCATGACGCCCTCGCCGCGCTGCGCGCTTCCTGGGGGCTCTGACTTCTCTGCCGCAATTAGTCCTCTAGTTGCGCGGTCGGAAGCGAAGCGAACATGAGATCTTCCGGACCGGCATTTCTACCGGGCTCCGAACGTGATCCACGTCTATTCTCGGCGTATGACTCAGAGCGAGGACACGAACCGCTGGAGCCACCTTCCCGAGTCCGCGTCCCTGGAGGACACGATCACGATGAAGGCGATCGACCCGGGCAAAGACGGCACGCCCGACGTCGACCTCGAGCGTTATGGGGCGGCACAGGAACACGGCTGAGCTCCACCCCTTCACACCATTCGGCACCTGGCCGCGCGACTATCGCGACCAGGTGCCGAATTGCGTCGTCAGGAGGCGCCACCCGGCTGCCACAGGATGTCGCCGTCCGGGTTCGCGAGCCGCGACAGGATGAACAACAGGTCCGAGAGCCGGTTCAGGTACTTCAGCGCGAGCTGGTTCGTCGTCGACGGCTCGGCTTCGTAGAGCACCCAGCCGGAGCGCTCCGCCCGCCGCGAAACCGTGCGGGCCTGGTGCAGGAACGCCGCCCCCGGGGTACCACCCGGCAGGATGAACGACGTCAGCTTCGGTACGCGCTCGTTGAACTCGTCGCACCAGCCTTCGAGCCGCTCGATGTAGCGCTCGGTGATGCGAAGTGGTTCGTACGGCGGGTTTTCGACGATCGGCGAGCACAGATCCGCGCCGACGTCGAAAAGATCGTTCTGCACCCCCCGCAGGACCTGGGTGATTTCCCCGGAGAGACCACCCATCGCGAGGGCGAGCCCGATGACCGAGTTGGCTTCGTCGACGTCGGCGTACGCGCCCAGCCGCGGCGACGTCTTCGGCACGCGGGAGCCGTCGCCGAGTGCCGTGGTGCCGTTGTCGCCGACCTTCGTGTAAACGCGGTTGATGCGAACGACCATGAACCCGACTGTACCGGCCCGGCGTAAGGCAAATCCGGGCGAGAGGGCATGATTGGCGCCCATGAGTGAGCACTTCGACGTGCACGGCGGAGCACGGCTGGTCGGCGAGGTCGACGTGGTCGGGGCGAAGAACAGTGTCCTGAAACTGATGGCCGCGGCCCTGCTGGCCGAGGGCACGACCACCATCACGAACTGCCCCCAGATTTTGGACGTCCCGCTGATGGGTGACGTCCTCCGCAGCGTCGGTTGCGACGTCGTCATCGACGGCGACACCGCGAAGATCACCACCCCGGCCGAACTTTCGCACCGGGCCGACTCGGCCGCGATGGGCAAGCTGCGTGCGTCGGTCTGCGTGCTGGGCCCGCTGGTCGGACGCCTCAAGCAGGCCGTCGTCGCGCTGCCGGGTGGCGACGCGATCGGCTCCCGGCCGCTCGACATGCACCAGAACGGCCTCCGCAAACTGGGTGCCACCAGCACCATCGAGCACGGCTGCGTCGTGGCGAAGGCCGACGGCCTGCGTGGCGCGCAGATCTGGCTGGACTTCCCGAGTGTCGGCGCCACCGAGAACATCCTGATGGCCGCTGTGCTCGCTGAGGGCACCACGGTCATCGACAACGCCGCGCGCGAACCCGAGATCGTCGACATCTGCACGATGCTCGCCGAGATGGGCGCGAAGGTCGAAGGCGCGGGCACCTCGACCCTCACCGTCGAGGGCGTCGAGAAGCTGCGTCCCACCGAGCACCGCGTGATCGGCGACCGGATCGTGGGCGCGACCTGGGCGTTCGCCGCCGCGATGACCCGGGGCGACCTGACCGTGCGCGGCGTCAACCCGCACTATCTCGACCTGGTCCTCGACAAGCTCGGCCTGGCCGGTGCCGAGGTCGAAACGTTCGGCGACAAGGGTTTCCGCATCATCCAGAAGGAGCGCCCGAAGGCCGTCGACTGGGTGACCCTGCCGTACCCCGGTTTCGCGACCGACCTGCAGCCGTTCGCGGTGGCGTTGTCGGCCGTGTCCGAGGGCACCTCGATGATCACGGAGAACATCTACGAGGCGCGGTTCCGGTTCATCGAAGAGATGATGCGGCTTTCCGGTGACGCGCGCACCGACGGGCACCACGCCGTCGTCCGCGGCGTGGAGCGGCTCTCCAGCGCGCCGGTGTGGGCCGCGGACATCCGCGCCGGCGCCGGGCTGGTGCTGGCCGGGCTGTGCGCGGACAGCGTCACCGAGGTCTGGGACGTCTTCCACATCGACCGCGGCTACCCGCATTTCGTGGAGAACCTGAACCGGCTCGGTGCCCGCATCGAGCGCGTTTCGGGTGAGCCCGAACGGGCCTGACCTTCAAGCACGGGTCATGATTCGAGCGCCAAGGCCGTGCCGAAACCGACAAGAGCGGTTCCGGTGACGCCGTCGAGCGCGCGGCGAACCTTGCGTCGTTCGAGCCAGGTCCGCACGCGGTGCACGAAGAACAGCAGCACCATCAGCCACAGCGAACCGAGCACGGCGACGGTGTAGGCGAGCACCAGCGCGTCCCACGTCGACGTCGTCGCGGGGTTGAGAAACTGCGGCAGCACCGACAGGTACAGCACGAGGATCTTCGGATTCGTGATGTTGGAGAGGAAGCCTTCACGGAAGCGCCGGAAGCCGCTCGCCTTCTGGTGTTTCACCGCGGCGACGCCGGAGTAGTCGCCCCGCCACGCGCCACGCAGCGCCTGGAAACCGAGGAAGACCAGGTATGCGGCGCCGAGCCATTTGAGCGTCACGAACACCGGCTGCGACTGCGCGATGACGACGCCGAGACCGAGTGCGGCGGCGGTGCCCTGGACGGCGCTGCCCGCGAAGATCCCCACCGTGGCCAGGAATCCGCCGCGGGTGCCGCCGGACAGCGAGTTCTTGAGCATCACCATCGTGTCCGGCCCTGGGGCCAGTACGATCAGGACGACGATGAGCAGATAGCTGCTGTACGAACTCCACGTCACGGTTGCCAACGCTAGACGTCGCACGCTGGTGAGTCCTGCGGATTTCGGTCACAGTTGCGGAGTCACAGTCGCGGGTGCTGTCGTGCCGGGCCGCGCATTCGGCGGCCGACGATCGGCCACTGTCGCGGGCCTCGCCGACGGGTAGTGTGCCTTGGCATGCACGAGGGGCAGATCGACCTCCTTCCTGGCGAACGGGTCATCTGGGCCGGGCAGCCGGTACGCAGGCCCCTCTTCAATCCCGGTGACCGGTTCAACGTCCCCTTCGGCCTGCTTTGGCTGGGCGGCGTCACCCTGTTCTTCTTCTACCACCACGACACCGCGTTCCAGTTGGCCGCATGGGTCGTGCTCACCGTCGCGGGCGTGTTCCATCTCGTCGGCAGGCCGCTCATCCGCTGTCTCAGGCTCGCGTCGACCACCTACGCGGTGACGGACGGCAGGGTCATCGCGACCAGTTCACTGGTGGGCCGCAAGGAGGAGTCCGCGCTACTGGCGGAGCTGGACGACCCCGTCGTCACCCCCGGCCCCGGCAAAACCGGGACGATCACGTTCGGCAGGCTCGGCGTACTCGCCTGGGCGTCGGCGAACTTCGGTGCCGGTTCGGGGAAGGACCGCAAGGTGCCGGTCATCCTGGTCGGGGTCAGTGAGGTGGGCAAGGTTCGCGAGAAGCTCGCGAAAGCCGTCGACGAGGCACGAGCGCGGCAGACGCCGGAAGACTGAACCGGCCACAACGCTTCCACAACATCTCCCGGTGGTGCCGGATGTGAGTCTCTCCTGGTCAGCGCGGAAACGCGGCTTTTCGAACAGGAGAAACGCATGCGCGAGATCATGGGCAAACTGGGCATCCTGCTGGTCACCGGCGGCCTGTCCCTGACCGTGGCACCGGGGATGGCGGAGGCGGCGCCGCCGCCCAACTTCAGGGTCGGCATCCAGTTCGCCGACAACGGCGGCCGGAGCGGCTTCGGTGTCGAGCAGTTCACCGGGTTCGTGAACTTCGGCACCAGCGTGTCGCCGTGGGCCGGGGACAGCAACAACTTCGATCCGGACGGAGCCCGGATCAACCTCGACCCCGCGTTCGGCGGCGGCGTGCTGGGTCAGGTCGACTTCCGGATCGGCGGGCAGGCCAACGACCGCGGCGGCCGGGAAATCGGCCCCGCCACCTACACACCCTGGGCCAGCCAGGGTGGCGGCTCGACCGACACCATCACCGACAGCAATTCCTTCGACCCCGATCAGTACCGGTTGTTCCTGGAAACGCGGCCGCTGCCGCCGGGGGCCCAGATCAGCGATCTGCGCCTGTCCATCCTGGCGGTCGACCGCGGCGAGCCCGACGGCGTGCCCGCGTTCACCCGCTGGGCGAGCCAGGGCGGCGGCCGCAGCGGCTTCGCGCTGGACGCCGACTCCTTCGACCCGGACGGATTCCGTATCGGCCTCGAAGTCGTCTGATACCGGTGCCCAGGTCTCCTGTCACCCACGAGACCTGGGCACTTTCCTGGCCGAGAATGACCCGACTGTGTTCGATTCAACTGCGCGGCCGATGTTACCGGCCGGTACACTCAGGCGGTCGTCCAGCGCCGGAGGTGCACCGTGCCCTATCCCACGGATCGTGAACGGGACCGCCCCTGGGTGATGCGGACCTATGCCGGTCACTCGTCCGCGGCCGCGTCCAACGAGCTCTACCGGCGGAACCTCGCCAAGGGTCAGACGGGCCTCTCCGTCGCGTTCGACCTGCCGACGCAGACCGGCTACGACCCGGATCACCAGCTCTCCAAGGGTGAGGTCGGCAAGGTCGGTGTCCCGGTCTCGCATATCGGCGACATGCGGCGGCTCTTCGACGGCATCCCGCTCGCCGAGGCCAACACGTCGATGACGATCAACGCACCGGCCATGTGGCTGCTGGCGCTCTACGTCTCCGTGGCACGCGAGCAGGCCGAAACCGAGGGCCGCGACGTCGACGAGGTGCTGGCCAAGCTCACCGGCACCACGCAGAACGACATCATCAAGGAGTACCTCTCCCGAGGTACCTACATCTTCCCGCCGGGTCCGAGCCTCCGCCTGATCACCGACATGATCGCGTGGACGGTGCACCACGTGCCGAAGTGGAATCCGATCAACATCTGCAGCTACCACCTGCAGGAAGCCGGTGCGACGCCGACGCAGGAGGTCGCGTACGCACTGTGCACCGCCATCGCCGTCCTCGACGCCGTCCGGGATTCCGGGCAGGTCGAGCAGGCCGACATGGCCAAGGTGGTCGCGCGGATCTCGTTCTTCGTCAACGCCGGCGTGCGTTTCGTCGAAGAGATGTCCAAAATGCGCGCGTTCACCGCGCTGTGGGACGAGATCACCAAGGACCGTTACGGCGTAACGGATGCGAAGGCGCGGAGGCTGCGCTACGGCGTGCAGGTCAACTCGCTGGGCCTGACGGAGGCCCAGCCGGAGAACAACGTCCAGCGCATCGTGCTGGAGATGCTCGCGGTTTCGCTTTCCCGCGGTGCCAGGGCCCGCGCGATCCAGTTGCCGGCGTGGAACGAGGCGCTCGGCCTGCCCCGCCCGTGGGACCAGCAGTGGGCGCTGCGGATGCAGCAGGTGCTGGCTTTCGAGACCGACCTGCTGGAGTACGAGGACATCTTCGACGGCTCGCACGTCATCCAGGCCAAGGTCGACGAGATCATGGCCGGCGCGCGGGAAGAAATCGCGCGGGTGCAGGACGTCGGCGGCGCCGTCGCGGCCGTCGAAAGCGGCTACATGAAGTCGCAACTCGTCGCGTCGCTGGCGGAGTTGCGGCGTGGCATGGAGAACGGCGAGCGGATACTGGTCGGGGTCAACAAGTTCGAGACCACCGAACCCTCGCCGCTGCAAGCCGAAGGCGCCAAGGCGATCGAGACCATCGACCCGGCCGTCGAGAAACAAGCCGTCAGCGCGATCGAGGAATGGCGGGCGCGCCGCGACAACGCGGCCGCCGAGTCTTCGCTGGAGAAGCTGAAGGCCATCGCGAAGACGTCGGACAACCTGTTCGAGGCCACGATCGACTGTGCTCGCGCCGGGGTCACCACCGGGGAATGGTCGGACGCGCTGCGCGAGGTGTTCGGCGAATACCGCGCCCCCACCGGGGTTTCCGCGTCCGCGGCGGCGAGCGAGGGCAACGAGGAACTCCGCCGCGTCCGCGATCGGGTCAAGGCGACGAACACCGAGCTCGGCGAGCGGCTGCGGATCCTGGTCGGCAAACCCGGCCTCGACGGGCATTCCAACGGCGCCGAGCAGGTGGCCGTGCGGGCACGCGACGTCGGGTTCGAGGTGGTGTATCAGGGCATCCGGCTGACCCCGGAGCAGATCGTCGCGGCCGCCGTCCAGGAGGGCGTGCACGTGGTCGGGCTTTCGGTGCTTTCCGGCTCGCATCTGGAGGTCGTCCCGCAGGTGGTGGACGGGTTGCGTGGGGCGGGTGCGGGCGACATCCCGGTCATCGTCGGCGGCATCATCCCGCCTGACGACGAAAAGCTGCTGCTGGAACGCGGGATCGCCCGTGTCTTCACGCCCAAGGACTACGAACTCACCGACATCATGGACGGAATTGTCGGATTGGTGCGCGAGCGCCACGGCCTGAGCACGTAAAGTCACCGTAAATCTCGGTACCGTAACGGCGGGCTGGTGGGGGAGCCACTCACATTGCCGGGGCAAAGGTACCCACCTACGTTTCGATTAAACCGATTAATCGAAAAGGGGTGCGGCTATGGCGCACGGCGAGTGGTCGAGGCGAGATTTCCTCCGGCGGTCCGCGGTTCTGGGGGCGGTGACGATCGGCGGTCCGGTGTTGTTGTCCGCGTGCACGTCGACCTCGTCCGGAGACGCACTGCAGGCAGCCAAGGACTCAAAGAAGATCAAGATCGGTATCGCGAACGAATCTCCCTACGGTTTCACGGATCAGTCAGGCAAGGTGACCGGAGAGGCGCCCGAGGTGGCGCGAGCCGTCTTCAAGGCGATGGGCATCGACAATGTCGAAGCCAGTGCGGTTTCCTTCGACCAGCTGATCCCCGCGCTCAACGCCAGGCAGTACGACGTCGTCGCGGCCGGGATGAACATCAAGAAGGAACGGTGCGACGCCGCCGCGTTCTCGATTCCGGACTATTCGGCGCTGACCGCGTTGCTGGTGCCGAAGGGAAATCCGCAGCAGGTCGTGAAGTTCGAGGACATCGCCGCCAAGAAGGTCAAGGTCGCGGTGCTCTCGGCCGCCGTCGAGAAGGGCTACGCCACCGATTCCGGGGTCGCCGAGGACCAGATCGTCACCCTGGACTCGCAGGACAACATGCTCCGGGCGGTCACCGACGGCCGGGTCTACTGCGCGGCGCTCACCGACATCTCCCTCAAGGACGTGCTGCTGAAGAATCCGGGAGCGGCGGCCGAAGTGACCCCCGGTTTCGACCCGGTCAAGGGCGGGCAGCCGGTCCTGTCCGCCGGCGCTTTCGTCTTCCGCAGGGACGACAACCCGCTGCGCGAGGCGTTCAACACCGAACTGAAGAAGTTGCACGACAGCGGGGACTGGACCCGGATCGTGACGCCGTTCGGGTTCTCGGCGGCGAACCTGCCGAAGGCCGAGGTCACCACCGAGAAACTCTGCGGGGTGTAGTGGGGCGGACGTCATGTCGTCGTCGGTTTCGCATATCATCACGTCCGTCCTCAGTGGACTGACCGCGACCGTCACCGCCGCACTCGGCGGGATCGCGCTCACCGTGGTGCTCTCGCTGATCGCGGGACTCGCGCTGAGATCGCCGTCGCGGGTGGTGCGGGGGGTTTCCCGCGTCTACGTCGAGATTTTCCGCGGTACCTCGGAGGTCGTCCAGCTGTTCTGGCTGTACTTCGTGCTGCCGGTGCTGGTCGGTTTCCAGCTGCTGCCGATGTTCGCCGGGATCCTGGTGCTGGGGCTCAACCACGGTGCCTACGGCGCCGAGATCGTCCGCGGTGCGGTGAACTCCGTGCCGCGTGCGCAATTCGAGGGAGCCGTCGCGCTCAATCTGACTTCCGCCCAGCGGATGCGGCGGGTGATCCTGCCGCAGGCGTTCGCGGAAATGCTGCCACCGTTCAACAACCTGTTCATCCAGTTACTGAAGAGCACCGCCTTGCTTTCGTTCATCGCCGTTCCGGAGATGGCGCGCCAGGGTGAACTGCTGCGGCCGGTCTTCGGTGCGGAGATCGGCTGGATCTACGGCACGGAACTTGTGCTGTATCTCCTGCTCGCGCTGGTGATCACCACTGGGATGCGGGTGCTGGAACGGCTCGCGTCGCGGCGGCTCGGCAGAACGCCCGCCAAGATGACGGCCACGGCGGGGGGTGTCTGATGGGCTGGAGCTGGGAAGCGGCCTTCGATTCGATTCCCTTGCTGCTGAAGGGTTTGCTCGTCACCGTCGAGATCACACTGCTCGCCTCGGTGGTCGGCTACCTGCTCGGCCTGGTGTTCGCGCTGGTCCGGCGCGCGGAGATCCCGGTGCTGTCGCGGGCGGTCTGGCTGTTCATCGAGTTCGTCCGCAGCACCCCGTTGCTGATCCAGGTGTTCGCGATCTACTACCTGGTCCCGCCGCTGACGGGGTTCACGATGTCGGCCTTCCTCACCGGTGTGGTGGCACTCGGCGTGCACTACGCGACTTACGCCGCCGAGGTGTACCGGGCCGGGATCGAAGCCGTCCCGAAAGGACAGTGGGAGGCCGCGACCGCGCTGAACCTGCCCCGGTCCCGGGTGTGGACGGCGATCGTCCTGCCGCAAGCGGTCCCGCGTGTGCTGCCCGCGCTGGGCAACTACACGATCTCGATGTTCAAGGAAACTCCGTTGCTGCTGGGGATCGGCGTCCTCGACGTGCTCAACCGGGCGAAAGAGGTCGGCGCCGAGACGTTCCGCGTCATCGAGCCGTACACCCTGGCCGGGGTGCTGTTCCTGCTGGTGAGCCTGCCGGCTTCGATTCTGGTGAGAAGGTTGGAGCGACGTGCCGCCCACAGTTGATTCCCCGATGATCCGGTTCTCGCAGGTGGTCAAGTCCTACGGTGACCACGTCGTGCTGCGGGACCTCGATTTCAGCGTCGCGCCAGGGGAATTCGTCTCGCTGATCGGGCCGAGCGGGTCCGGGAAGACGACGATCCTGCGGCTGCTGATGACCCTGGAACGGGTCGACGGCGGCACCATCGAAGTCGGCGGCGAGTACCTGAGCCATCGGAAACGCGGTGGGGAATTGGTGCCCGCGGACGAGAGGTACCTGCGGGCCGTGCGCAGGCGGATCGGCATGGTGTTCCAGCAGTTCAACCTGTTCCCGAACATGAACGTGCTGCGCAACATCACCGAGGCGCCGATCCACTCGCTCGGCGTCCCCCGCGAGGAGGCTGAAGCACGAGCCGTCGACCTGCTGGACATGGTCGGGCTCACGGACAAGCAGAACGAGCATCCGACGCGGCTCTCCGGCGGCCAGCAGCAGCGCGTCGCGATCGCACGGGCGCTCGCGATGCGGCCGGACGTGCTGCTGCTGGACGAGGTCACGTCGGCACTCGACCCCGAACTGGTCGCCGACGTCCTGCGTGTGCTGCGCGAGATCGCGGCGTCCACGGACATCACGATCCTGTGCGTCACCCACGAAATGCAGTTCGCACGGGACGTTTCGGATCGCGTGATGATGTTCGACCAGGGCCAGGTGCTGGAGGACGCGGTGCCGGACAAGCTGTTCAGTGCCCCCGAGCACGACCGGACGCGACGGTTCCTCAAGGCCGTGATCGACCGGGCGTGAGGGGCCTCGTGAGTGTTTTGGGTCGTTCTAACGAAGGGTGTTTTAGGTACCTACGGCGGGTGTGCCGGGTAGCGGCCGGTCCTTGAAGGACCCCAGCAGCACCACCAATCACCACGGCGGCGCGTGAAGGACCCCTTCCCTCGGCTCAGCCGAAGAAACTCGACCTTCACACCTTCCCCAGTACATGAAGGCCCCCTTCCTTGCGCTAGGCGCAA
>NZ_JBFBBY010000086.1:0-33683 GCF_040682875.1 Amycolatopsis sp. NPDC051071
GGCCTCCCGGTACCCCCGGCGACCAACGGGCGCCGGTACCGAGCGGGTCGGGTCTCGTGAGTGTTCTGGGTCGTTCTAACGACCCAAAACACTCACGACCAGGGACCAGCTACGCGGCGACGACTCCGTGGTCGTCAGCGTGGGCAGAAGCCTTCAGGCTCTTCTGCTTGGACCGCTCGGCCGCGCGAACGGCCTTCGACTTCGCGGCCTTGCCACCGGGGACACCGTTGATGTTCTCGGTGCTGATCGCGTACACACCCAGCGCCCAGGCGACGGCGTCGGAGTTGCGGTCGAGCGCGACGCGGTCGACGTTGCCGAGGTTGTCGCACTTCTGGTGGTAGCACTTGTCGTAAGGAACGTTGGCGCTGCCGCCCCACTTCGCCGCCTGCGCCGCGGTCTTCACGCCTTCGGCGCCGGTGAACAAGCCACTCGCCGGGATACCGACGGCGATGAACTGGCCGTAGTCCGAACGACCGGTGAAGTCGGTGCCCTCGACCGGGACGTTCTTGCCCTTTTCGAGGTAGTCCACGAGCGTCTTCTCGAGTTCGCCGGAACCGAACGGGCCGGGGCCCGCGCCGGTGGCGTCGGAGTCGTCACCGTCGTAGGCGAAGTACGCCGCGTTCGGCGAGCCGATCATGTCGTAGTTGTAGTACAGCGCGATGTCGAGCTGCTGCTCGAAGGTCAGCGAGTTGACGTAGTACGTCGAGCCGACGAGCCCGAACTCCTCGGCACTCCACCAGCCGAAGCGGACGGCGTTGTTGGCCTTGGGCTTGCTGCCCAGCTGCAGCGCGGTCTCGAGCAGCGCGGCCGAACCGGAGCCGTTGTCGTTGATGCCGGGGCCTTCGGTGACGCTGTCGAGGTGCGAACCGAGCATCACGACGTTGTCTTTGCGACCGGTCTTGGTCTCGGCGATGACGTTGTAGCTGGTCCGCCCCTCCTGGAGGGCACGCAGGTCGAGGGTGACCGAGGAACCGGCCTTACCGGCGAGTGCCTGGCCGTCGGCCTGGGTGACGCCACCGGTCGGGATCTTGCCGGCGGCCGGGTCGCCCAGTGTGCCGTTGACCGGGCCCGGGACGTTGTTGTAGATGATCGCGCCGACGGCGCCCGCCGCCGCGGCGGTCGCCTGCTTCTGCGCGAACGAGCAGCCACCACGCTGGATCAGTGCGATCTTGCCGGTGACCCCGCCGGCGTAGTCGGTGGCCTCACAGCCGCTGGTGTCGTCGACCGGGACCACCGCGAGCGGGGCGGTGATTCCACCGGTGGGCGTCGACGGGCTGTAGGACATGATGATGATCGGGACGTCGGCACCCGCGACCGTCAGCTTCTCGGCGAGGGTTTCCGCGTAGGTGAACGGGAACTCCTGGCGGGTGACACTGAAGCCCGCCTGCTCCAGTTTGGTGGCGACGTACTCCGCGGACTTCTTGTGGCCCTCGGTGCTGGCGGCGCGGCGGCCGCCGTTCGCATCCGAAATCCGCTGCAACGCGATCAGGTGCCGGTTGACTCCTGAGCCGTCGACCTTGCTGACGAGCTGCTTGGCCAGCGCGGGGCCGTCGAGCTTCGGCGCGGCTGCCGCGGCGGGAGCCATTCCGACCGTGAGCGCGGCGGTGGCCACCACCACGATCGAGGGAACAATGCTTCTTCGCGAATATGACATGAGCGTCACCTTTGTGTGGTTTACGCCAGAGGTCAACCGACGTTCGGCGTACGTCCGAACTCCCGGATAGGGTCGGTTGTATGTATGCGATCACCATCCGTGAGCCCGGCGATCCCGATGTTCTCGAATGGACAGAGGTGGCCGACCCGAAGGCCGGTGAAGGCGAGGTCGTCATCGACGTCGCCGCGAGTGCGGTCAACCGCGCTGACCTGCTGCAACGACAGGGTCTCTACCCGCCACCGCTCGGCGCCAGCGAAATCCTCGGTCTCGAATGTTCGGGCACGATCGCCGAAATCGGCGAAGGCGTCGAAGGGTGGCGAATCGGCGACGAAGTTTGTGCTTTGCTCGCCGGTGGCGGCTATGGGGAAAAGGTCGCCGTTCCGGCGGGACAACTGCTTCCGGCTCCCGCCGAAGTCGAATTGCTCGCCGCCGCCGGACTGCCCGAAGTCGCGTGCACGGTCTGGGCGAATGTGGTCATGCACGCCGGATTGTCCGAAGGCGAGGTTCTGCTCGTCCACGGTGGAGCGGGTGGGATCGGCACGCACGCGATCCAGGTCGCCAAGGCACTCGGCGCGACGGTCGCGGTGACCGCCGGTTCGCCGGCGCGCCTGGAGAGCTGCCGCCAGCTCGGCGCCGACATCGCGATCAACTACAAGGAGCAGGACTTCGTCGAGGTGCTGCGTGCCGAGACCGGCGGCGCGGACGTCGTCCTCGACAACATGGGCGCGAAGTACCTCGACCGCAACATCGACGTGCTGAAGGCCGACGGACGGCTCGTGATCATCGGCATGCAGGGCGGGATCAAGGGCGAGCTCAACATCGGCAAACTGATGGGCAAACGCGCCAGCCTGTACGGCGCGGGTCTGCGTGCGCGGCCGCTGGAGCAGAAGGCGGCGATCGTCGCCGACGTCCGCGAGCGGTTGTGGCCGCTGGTGGAACAGAACTCGGTGAAGCCGATCGTCGGGCAGGTTTTGCCGATGGCCGAGGCAGCGTCCGCGCACCGCGCGATGGAAGACGGCACGATTTTCGGCAAGATTCTTCTGGCCGCGAAGTCTTAGCGGATCTCTTCGAGCACCCTGACGAGCTGATTGACCTCGAAGACGTTCGAGTAGTGCGCGAGACCGATTCGCACGGCGCCGCCGACTTCGGCGGCGCCCAAGGACCCGAAGACACCGCTCGTGCCGTCGTCGGCGAACGCGCAGAGCCCTTGGGACGCCAGGTACTCCGCGACCTCGGGTGACTTCTTGCCCGCGACCGCGAAGGCGAGCGCGGGGATCCGGCGCATGGCGTCGCCGATGACCATGACGTGCCGCAGCGAACGCAGTTCGGTGGACAGCTGCGCCAGAAGTCCCGCGTGGTACGACTTCGCCGAGCCGAGCGACGTCACCAGCCGCTCGCGCCGCGAACCCATCGCCGCGTCATCGAGCCCGGCAAGGTAGTCGATCGAGGCGATGAGGCCGGCCAGCAACGGGTACGCGTGCGGGCCGAGTTCCATCCGCGCCGGGCCGCGCGCGGCCGGGTCGAGTGAGACCGACGGCAGGCGTTCGAGCAGTTCGGGATCGCGGAAGACCAGCGCCCCCACCGATGGCCCGCCCCAGGCCTGCGCCGAAACCACCATGACGTCGGCACCGAGCGCGTTGAGGTCCAGGGGCACGAACGGCGCCGCGTACGTCGCGTCGACCACCACCAGCGCGCCGACGCGTTTGGCGAACTCGATCACCGTCGGGACGTCGGGCCGGGTGCCGACCGAACCGGACGCCAGTGTCACCGCGACGACCTTCGTGCGCGCGGAGACAAGGTTCTCGTACTGCCAGGCGGGCAGCTCGCAGGTCTCGATGTCGATCTCACCCCAGCGCACGACGGCGCCGACCCGTTTGGCGGCGCGGCGCCACGGCGCGAGGTTGGCCTCTTCGTCGAGCCGGGAGACGACGACCTCGTCACCGATCGTCCAGCGGTCGGCCATCGCGTCGACGAGACGGCGGATGAGATCGGGTGCGTTGGGTCCGAGCACGACTCCGGCCGGGTCGGCACCGACCAGGTCGGCGACCGCCCGGCGAGCGGCCGTGACAATGCTTTCCGCACGCTGGGAGGCCGGAAACGCTCCGCCCGGCCCCGACACCGGAGCACGCATGGCCGTCGAAACGGCCGAAGCGACCTGTTCAGGTACGAGCATTCCGGCGGCGCCGTCGAAGTGAATCCAGCCGTCACCCAGCGCGGGAAACAACCCACGGATACGAGCGACGTCGAACGCCATGGGGACACCGTACGGACGTGCGGTTTGGCGCTTTACCCGGGGTTGGGTGCCCGACCACGGGGCGCGACGATTCCCGCTACGCTCGGAGACGGCGCTGAAAACCACACTGCGCTTCGTGCCCGACGTAAGCCAGGATGGAGCACATGACCGAGCCCAATTTCCGCGATTCGACCGCCTCCGGTGACGGCGGCGGAGACTCTGCACCCCACGTGGTGGTCGTCGGTCCCGACGGCGTTCCGGTCGGCACCGCGCGCGTCGCCTCCGGCTCCGACGAAGAGACCTCTCACGAGGAATCGCTCGGCGACCTCGTCGAAGAGCCCGCCAAGGTGATGCGGATCGGCACGATGATCAAACAACTGCTGGAGGAGGTCCGCGCCGCGCCGCTGGACGACGCCAGCCGCACCCGCGTGCGTGAAATCCACCAGACGTCGATCCGCGAGCTGGAGCAGGCGCTGGCGCCGGAACTGCAGGACGAGCTGGAACGGCTGGTGCGGCCGTTCACCGAGAACTCGACGCCGTCCGATGCCGAGCTGCGGATCGCGCAGGCTCAGCTGGTCGGCTGGCTGGAAGGGCTGTTCAGCGGCATCCAGACCGCGCTGTTCGCGCAGCAGATGGCCGCGCGGGTGCAGCTGGAGCAGATGCGGCGCGGGCTCCCGGCCGGTCCTTCCGCGGGCGGCAGCGCCTTGGGCGGTCACGCGCCCGGCGGCGAGTCACACGGGCCGGGTCAGTACCTCTGACGCGTGCGATGAAGGGGACTTTCCTTGCGAAATTCGCAAGGAAAGTCCCCTTCATCGCGTTCGGGGCTGGTGGAAGAACGTCCGCAGGTCCTCGATGAGCAGATCCGGGACCTCCAGCCCAGGGAAATGCCCGCCCCGGTCCTGAATGGACCAATGCACGATGTTGTCGGTGCGTTCGGCGAGGTGCCGGAGCGGGAGTCCGGTGTCCTTAGGGAACACGGCGACCCCGGTGGGCACAGTGGACTTCGGCGGCTCCGCACTCCAAGCCCCGCCCTGCGCGGCGTAGATCCGCGACGACGAGTTCGCCGTGCCGGTGAGCCAGTAGAGCATCACGTTGGTCAGGAGATCGTCGCGATCGATCACGTCTTCTGGAACGTCACGTGAGTCCGAATAGGACTTGAACTTCTCCACCAACCACCCGAGCTGCCCTGCCGGTGAGTCCGTGAGCCCGTACGCAAGCGTTTGCGGCTTGGTCGACTGGAGCATCGCGTAGCCCAGCTCGCCGCTTCGGAACTCCCGCGCGCGAGCAAGCGCCACCTCACCCCGCGCCAATTCGGCGCCGGTGAGCCCGTCGAGATCGGCCTCGGACCTCGGCACCGCGCTCGGCAGCATCGTCAGATGCGCGCCGATCACCCGCTCGGGGGAGCGGACACCGACCTCGCGCGACACGATCGCACCCCAGTCACCGCCATGTAGCCCGAACCGCTCGTACCCGAGCCGCGACATCAGCACCGGCCAGGCGTCGGCGATCCGGCCCGGCCCCCAGTCCGCCTCGGTCGTCGGCCCCGAAAAGCCGAACCCCGGCAACGACGGCACGACGACGTGGAAGGCGTCCTCGGGGTCGCCGCCGTACGCCCGCGGGTCCGCGAGCGGACCGATCACGTCCAGGAACTCCACAAGGGACCCCGGCCAGCCGTGCGTGAGCACCAGCGGCGTCGCGTCCGGCTCCGGCGAGCGAGCGTGCAGGAAGTGGACGTTCGCGCCGTCGATGTTCGTCAGGAAACCCGGGAAGCCGTTGAGGCGCTCCTCGTGCGCACGCCAGTCGTAGCGGAGGTGCCAGTACTCGGCGAGGTCCTGGAGGTACCCGAGCGGTGTCCCGAGCCCCCAGCCGACTCCGTCGATCTCGTCGGGCCAGCGCGTGTTCGCGAGGCGGGCGGCGAGATCGTCGAGGTCGCGCTGGGGGACGGCGATCCGGAACGGCGAGATGGTCATACGGACGACGTTAGGGAGGATCGAGGACAGCGACGGTCCTCGAACCGGGTCAAACTCGGAACTGCGGCAAGGCCCAGTCCGTCATCAGGTCCGCGACCTCGGCGACTTCCTCTTCTTCGGCCTCTCGCCCCTCCTCACGGAGGTCCCTCATGAGGTCGAGGAGCTCTTGGTACAGATCCTCACGAGGAGTGCCCCGCTCGAGTTCCTCGATGAGGAGCCGACGGGTTTTGTCGTAGTGCTTGTTCGCGATGAGGTCCAGCAGTTCCACGCGGAAAGCCTTGTTCACGATTCCAGTGTCCGCGCCGCTACAAGTGATATTCCGGCGGAACAAGCCTGGCCCGGAAGTCTCTGTCGATGTCCATGTCTCCCCCACTCAACCGGTAGCCGAGAGGGCTTCCAACCGGTCCAGTACCCGGTCGACGCCCTGCCCGTCCACAACGGATGCCGCCGTTTCCGAGAACCGCCGCCGCACGACCGGATCCCCCAGCAAGGTCCGCAACGTCTCGACGGCCCCCGCGTCCAGCGCCGCCGCGCTCCCCAGCCCCGCCGCCAGCCCGAGATCCAAAGCGCCGCGGTAGCCCGTCTCCTGGTTGTCGACCAGCCGCACGACCCCGGTCGGCACGCCGAGGCAGCACAGCTCCAGCAGCGTGACGCCGGCGGCGCTCACCGCGACGTCCGTCTCCACCAGCAGATCGAGCAGGCCCGGCCCGGGCGGCGCGATGCGGAATTCCTGTCCCGGCAAAGCCTCTGGCACGACGGGCTCACCGCGGACGAGCACGTCGGCGACGAACGGCAGTCCCGTGTCACGCAAGGCGTGCAGCAGCGCGCTGACCGTCCCGGCCCATTCCGTCCCACCGCCGAGCACCACGGTCACATGAGGCCGCTCGGCCCCTTCTCGACCGCGACGCTTCTCCCGCGCCTCCCGGACGACGTCTCGCAGCGGCGCGTAGACCACACCCCTGAGCAGTTCGGTGGAGCCGTCGCCGGGCCTCGGGGCGGGCGCGAAGCCGCAGTCGACGACGAGGTCCGCCGCGCGCCTGCCGAACACGTCGTCCTCGATGGAGACGAGGAGTGCGCCGGCGGCGTTCACCTCGTCACGCAGTTCGCCGAGGCCGTAGTGATCGACGATCACCGCGTCGAAGCCTTCGAGAGACACGGACGGCACCACTGGCACGGACAGCTCACCGAAGCGAGCCGCCAGCCATTCGGCGTTGTCCACCTGCCCCGAGAACACGACCTCCCAGCCTCGTGCGACGGCGCGTTCGGCATAGGCGACCATGCGCGAGACGTGGCCCGCGCCGATCGTCCCGGAAGCGTCGGCACGCAGCACCAGCCGCGTCACCGAGCCACCTTCTTCTGCTCGACGTGAGCGTTGAGCTTCGCGAGATCGGGTCGCGCACGCAGCACGGCGACCACCTCGCGCCAGTCGCCGACGCGGTCCCCCAACTCGGCGACGACGCCTTCGATCACCGCCCAGTCTTCGGCGGTGTCCAAGGTCACGCGCAGGTCGTCGGCGGACGGGCTGACCACGATTCCGGAGCACGAGTACGTCTCCGGTCGCGAGTAGATGCCCGAAGTCACGTGCTCACGGTCGGCGCCGCGAGCGATTTCGACCTGCTCCACCAGCACGGCCGCGCGCACGAGTTCCGCGTCGAAGCCACGCGGCAGTGTGCGCACGAGGGTCGTGCTCAGGTAGTCCAGCGACGGCCGCGCCCGCCACAGCGTGACGAGCTGCCCGATCAGCGTCGGGTCCAGCAACGGGCAATCAGCGGTCAGCCGCACCACGGCGTCGGCGGGATAGGACTCGACGGCGACCGCGAAGCGCGCGAGGACGTCGTCCAGCGGCCCCCTGGCGACCAGGGCGCCATGCCGGGCGGCCTCGTCGGCCACCGCGTCGTCCTCGGCTTCGGTGGAGGTCGCGACCACGACGTTGTCGATCCCCGGCGAGGTCGCGGCGGCCCGGACGACCCAGCCGAGCACGCTGCGGCCCGCCAGCGGACGGAGCACTTTGCCCGGCAGCCGGGTCGACGACGCCCGCGCCTGGATTACGGCGTTGACGACGTGGGCCCGGGGGTCTGGATCCATGGGTGACATGATGGCCGACGGCAGTAGCACCGAAACGCGGAGGTCAACGATGTCCGAGCTGGATGGCTCCAGCATCCTGCTCACCGGCGGGACCGGTTCGTTCGGCAAGGCGTTCATCACCTACGCCCTGGCCGAGCTGAATCCGCGACGGCTGGTCGTGCTCTCCCGTGACGAGCTCAAGCAGTACGAAGCACGTCAGCAGTTCGACAACGACCCGAGGTTGCGCTGGTTCATCGGCGACATCCGGGACCGCCGCCGTCTCGAGCGCGCGATGCACGGAGTCGACTACGTGGTGCACGCCGCCGCTCTCAAGCAGGTCGACACGGGTGAGTACAACCCGTTCGAATTCGTGCAGACCAACGTCGTCGGCTCGCAGAACGTCATCGAGGCCGCCATCGACACCGGCGTGAAGAAGGTCGTCGCGCTCTCGACCGACAAGGCGTCCAGCCCGATCAACCTCTACGGCGCCACGAAGCTGTGCGCCGACCGGATGTTCATCAGCGCGAACCACTACGCCGCGACGCATCCGACCAGGTTCTCCGTGGTCCGCTACGGCAACGTGATGGGTTCCCGCGGCAGCGTGATCCCGTTCTTCCGCGCGCTGGCGGCCAAGGGCGAGTCGTTGCCGATCACGCACAAGGAGATGACCCGTTTCTGGATCACGCTCCCGCAGGCCGTGCGGTTCGTGGTCGACTCCTTCGATCAGATGAACGGCGGCGAGCTGTATGTGCCGCGTATCCCGAGTATGCGGCTGGTCGAGCTCGCGCAGGCCATCGCACCCGGTTCGCCCATGCACGAGGTCGGCATCCGGCCCGGTGAGAAGCTGCACGAAGAGATGATCGCCCCCGACGACGCCCGCCGGACCGTGCAGCTGAGCGACCGCTACGTCGTCCAGCCGCATATCGCGGGCTGGGGCTACGAGCCGCCCGCGGACGGCAAGGCGGTGCCGGAGTACTTCGCGTACCGCTCGGACACCAACGACCTGTGGCTCGACCCGGAAGAGTTGCGCGACCTGGTCGAGCAGTATGGCTGAGTCCAATGCCGCCTCCGCAGGAAAGAGCACGTCGGCCGGCTTCTTGCCCTACGGCCGCCAGTCCATTTCGGACGAAGACATCAACGCGGTCACCGAGGTGCTTCGCGGCGACTGGCTGACCACCGGTCCCGCCGTCACGCGGTTCGAAGAGGACCTCGCCGAGCACACCGGCGGCACGCCCGCCGTGGCCGTCACCTCGGGCACGGCGGCACTGCACGTCGCTTACGCGGCCGCCGGGATCGGTCCCGGTGACGAAGTCGTCACCTCGCCGATGACGTTCGTCGCCACCGCCGCGACGGCCGCGCTGCTCGGCGGCAAGGTCGTCTTCGCCGACGTCGACGCGGACACCGGGAACCTCGACCCGGCCGCGGCTTCGGCGGCCGTCACCTCGCGGACCAAGGTCGTCGCGGCCGTGGACTACGCTGGACACCCCGCGGAGCTGGACGCACTCGGCCGCATCGCGCACGACAACGGCGCGCTGCTGCTGGAGGACGCCGCGCATTCCGTCGGCGGGAGCTGGCAAGGCGAACCGGTCGGCTCGCTCGCCGATTTGACGACGTTCTCCTTCTTCCCCACCAAGAACCTCACCACGGCCGAAGGCGGCGCGGTGATCGCCGGCTCGGACGAGCTGCTGGCGCGTGCCCGCGGTTTCCGCAACCACGGTCTGATACGGGACAAGGCGGCACAGCGGTATCCCGGCGAGGGCGCGTGGCATCAGGAGGTGCACGAGTTCGGCCTCAACTACCGGTTGCCGGATGTGTTGTGCGCCTTGGGAAGCAGCCAGCTGAGACGGCTCGCCGAGTTCAAGAAGCGCCGCGCCGGGATCCACGCGCGCTACACCGCCGCACTATCCTCTTTGGACGGCGTCCTGACGCCGGCGGTGCGCGAAGGCGCGGACCCGGTGTGGCACCTGTACCCGTTGCGAGTCCTCGAAGGACGGCGCCGCGCGTTGTTCGATCACTTGCGTGCCAACGGAATCGGCGTGCAGGTCAACTACATCCCCGCGTACTGGCACCCGGTGTTCGAAGACCTCGGGTATCAGCGGGGCCTGTGCCCCAACGCGGAGCTGTACTACAGCCAGGAGCTTTCGCTGCCGCTGTTCCCCGCGTTGACCGACGCCGACGTGGACCGCGTCATCGACGAGGTCCACGCCTTCTTCCGCTGAACCGTCAGATCAGGCCCCAGGTGAGCGCGGTGCCCTTCGGGACATCGGAGGCGAAGGTGCGGCCGAGCACGTTCACGATCTCGGCGGGAGCCAGCCCACCGGCAGGCCGGATCGAGCGGACGTTCTCCCGCGTGACGGTGTCCCCGGCACGCACGTCCTCGACGACGTAAAGGGAACGCCGGAACCGCAGGCCTTCCTTCTCGCTCTCGCGCGGCCCGATGACGGCCGCGCCCAGTGCCTCCCAGGCGCGGTGCGACTCGGTGACCAGAGCGGCCAGTTCGGCGGGCTCCAGGGAGAACTCCGAGTCGACACCGCCGTCGGTCCTGGCCAGGGTGACGTGCTTCTCGATCGCGACGGCACCGAGCGCGACGGCCGCCAGCGGGGCGCCGATGCCGGGCGTGTGGTCGGACAGGCCGACGAGCGTCCCGGTCACGCCCGCCAGGACGGGCAGTCCGCGCAGGTTGCTCTCGGCGGGCGACGCCGGATAGCTGGCAGTGCAGCCGAGCACGATCAGCTGGTCGTTGCCCGCCTCACGTGCCGTCCGTACCGCGGCGTCGATTTCGGCGACGCTCGCCATGCCGGTCGAGATGATCAATGGCTTGCCGGTCTTCGCGCAGAGCTCGACCAGCGGCAGGTCGACGATCTCCGACGACGCGATCTTGTACGCGGGCGCGTTCAGGGATTCCAGCAGATCGACCGCGGTCGGATCGAACGGGCTGGAGAAGATCTCGAGGCCCTTCGCGCGGGCGCGTTCGAACAGCGGCTCGTGCCACTCCCACGGCGTGTGGGCGCGCTCGTAGAGCTTGTAGAGGTTCTCGCCGCCCCACAGCGAATGTGAGTCGCCGATCCGGAAATCCGGGGTGTCCACGTCGATGGTGATCGTGTCCGGCCGGTAGGTCTGGAGCTTGACCGCCTGCGCGCCGGTCTCGGCGATCGCGTCGACAATCTCCAATGCCCGGCCGAGGTCACCGTTGTGGTTGCCGGACATCTCGGCGATGACGAACGGCGGGTGCGCCGCCGAGAGGACATGTGCGCCGATGCGCACCTCGCTGGCGGTCATCGAACAACGCCTCCCTGACGACGGCTGGGTCAGGACACAGTCTTACGCAGCCGCCGGAAACCGTCGACGGCAGGCGCGGTCTCGACGTATCCCGCCCGGTCGAAGAGCGCGGCCGACGCCGCGTTGTCCCGGTGCACGGCCGCCACCACGACCAGCACCTCGTGACCGGCGATGAAGGCTCGCTCGCCCTCCGCCAGAACCGCGCCGGACAACCCCCGGCCCCGGCTTTCCGGCGCGAGGGTGATGCTGATTTCCCAGACGCCCTCGTCCTCACAGTCGAACCGGACGGTGCCGACCGGCGCCCCGTCGAGCTCGACGACGTACAGCACTCTCTCGGGCGATTCGAGTACCCCACGCAGCCAGGCCGAATGCTCGTCGAGCGCGACGACTCCGGTCGAGCGCGACGCCTGCCGGGTGCGGGGATCGTTCCTCCACTCCAGCAGCAGCGCCGCGTCGGCTTCTGTGGCCTCTCGGGCCCGCACGGGTTACTGGACCTGGTCGACGGTCTCGCGCTGCTGGTCCTCCAGGCGGCGCAGCCGGTCTTCGTACCGGGCGATGCCTGCCAGCCGGACGCGGATCTGGGCGTGCTGGCGCTGAATCTCCTGGATCAGGGTGCGCGCCTCGGCCAGCTCGGGCTTGTCGGCGTGCGCCGGCAGTGAGATCGACTCGCGCAGATCCTCCAGCTGGGCCTCCTGGGCCGCGACGCTCGGGATGAGGCGGTCCAGCTCGGCGCGGGTCCAGCGCAGGTCGCCACGCGCGTGTTCGAGGCCGCTCTCGGCGCCGTCGAGCCGTCGGCGGTGGTCCGCGGTGGCGTGTTCGAGTTCGTTGACCCGCCCGTTGAGGTCGCGAAGTCGCTCGTCGATCCGGAAGTCGATGAGCCGGGCGATCCGGCTGATCACGCCGCTGCGGAGTTTCTGAACTGCCATGAGTGGTTCCTTCTCGGGGGTGAGCTGGCTGCGGTTCAGCGCAGGAGTTCGGTTTCGCCGGTCTTCGTCCACGAGTCCAGCAGCCTGCCCTCGGCGGCGATCTGGTGCTCGGGGCCGACGATGCAGGAGTCGCCGGCGGCGTGCTCCCAGTGGGTCTGGTCCGGGTTGTCGATGAACGAGAAGCCGGAGAGGATCAGGTTGGCGTGCGGGAACGACGTACGCGCGATCCAGGCGGCCAGTGTCCCGGTGGTCGACCACAGGCCCTGTTCGCGGCTCGGCAGGCCGAGCGCGTCCGAGAGCGGCAGGACGACCTCGCGGTTCGGCACCGGCACGTAGCCGAGGTCCGCGGGCCACCAGCCGGGGAGGTCCTCTGGCTCCCAGTGCATCCGTCCCGGCTCGACCAGCAGGTAGAGCCGTTTGCGGTAGTCACGGAAGACATGTTTGGTGGCCCGGACGGCGCGGTTGAACACGACGACGTGCACCCGGCTGCCGACAGCCTCGGGCCCGCCCGGCTCGTCCACGACGAAGCCGTTGACCCGGATCACGAGGTCGCAGGCGTCGATGGCCTTCGCTCGCCGGGAGTCGGGCGGCAGCGGCTGGTTTCCGACCACCGCGATGGAACGCGGTTCCGGCCGGTCGGCGTATGCGGCGAGCAGATTGACCATCAGGCTCGCGTCGCCGAGTGCAGCAGTCATGAGGGCAGAAAGTACCAGCACACGCACCGCGTCCGGGTTCGAAGCCGACGGTAGCGGTGTGTGGTCGGGGCGGGGCGGCCCAGGCCCCGCACGCCCCATCGGTACCCTCGTTCCCGTGCATGCCACCAGCACGGTTCACGCGGCCGACGACGCTGCTCCGACCTCGGTTCCACCGATTTCGGACAGCAAGACCTTCGCGCGCGCGTTCACCGACATCAAGACCGGTTTCGCCGCCAAAGAGCTGTGGGGACACCTCGGCTGGCAGGACATCAAGCAGCGCTATCGCCGCTCGGTGATCGGCCCGTTCTGGATCACCATCAGCCAGGGTGTCATCGCACTCGGCCTCGGACTTCTGTACTCACAGTTGTTCGGCATGCCGACGGCGACATTCCTGCCCTACATCAGCACCGGGTTCATCATCTGGGGCTTCATCAGCGGCTGCCTGTCCGAGGGCATGGAGACCTTCATCTCCAACGAGGGGCTGATCAAACAGCTCCCGGCCCCGCTTTCGGTCTACGTCCTGCGGACGGTATGGCGCCAGACCCTGATGCTGGTGCACAACCTGATCGTCTACGTGATCGTCATCGCGATCTTCTTCACCGCGCTGAACCACCAGTACTCGCTGAACACCGGCAACTGCAACGAAGGCTTCTCCGGCATCTGCCACCCGGGTATCGGCTGGTACTCGCTCACCGCGATCCCCGGTTTCTTCCTGCTCGCACTGAACGCCGGCTGGGTCACCCTGCTGCTGGGCATCATCTCGACCCGCTACCGCGACATCCCGCAGGTGATCAACTCGGTCATCCAGCTGCTCTTCTACATGACGCCGATCGTGTGGCCGATCGACCAGCTGATGGCGGGCGGCATGCGAGCCGCCACCTCGTGGGCACTGCCGTTCGTCTACGGCAACCCGTTGTTCCACTTCATCCAGATCGTGCGTGCTCCACTGATCGGACAAGCCGTCAGCCCCTACAGCTGGGTGATCGTCGGCGGCATCACCGTCATCGGCTGGGGTCTCGCGCTGGTCGCGATGCGTAATTACCGTTCCCGCGTCTCTTATTGGGTGTGACAAGTGGTCAGCATTGATGTGCACAACGCCTTCGTCGACTTCCCGATCTTCGACGCGAAGACCCGCTCGCTGAAGAAGCGGGTGCTGGGCAAGGTCGGCGGCAAGATCGGCACCGAGAGCAAGGTGCCGATCATCGAAGCCCTCCACGACGTGACGCTCTCGCTGAAACAAGGCGACCGCGTCGGCCTGGTCGGCCACAACGGGGCCGGGAAGTCGACCCTGCTGCGGCTGCTGTCCGGGATCTACGAGCCCACCCGCGGCTCGGCGAGGATCTCGGGCAAGATCGCGCCGGTCTTCGACCTCGGCATCGGCATGGACCCGGAGATCTCCGGGCTGGAGAACATCATCGTCCGCGGCCTGTTCCTCGGGATGACCGCGAAGCAGATGGAAGCCCGCGTCGACGACATCGCGGAGTTCACCGAACTCGGCGACTACCTGCAGATGCCGCTGCGGACGTACTCGACCGGTATGCGCGTACGCCTCGCGTTGGGCGTGGTCACCTCGATCGATCCGGAGATCCTGATCCTCGACGAGGGTATCGGCGCGGTCGACGCGGCGTTCCTCAACAAGGCCAAGGACCGGCTGAAGGACCTGGTCAAGCGGTCCGGCATCCTGGTGTTCGCCAGCCACTCGGACGAGTTCCTCTTCGAGCTCTGCGATTCCGCCATCTGGATGGACGAGGGGCACATCAAGCAGCGTGGTTCGCTGCGTGAGGTGCTCACCGGCTATAAGGGGCGCGACCCGTTCGAGAACATGAGCCAGGAGACGCTGGAGCGGTTCGGTGCCGCACCCGAGCCGGTGACGACGACGAACGGCGGCCAAGGATGACCAGCGAGACCAGGCAGTTGCCCGAAGGCGCCGTCGTCGGCGTCGTCGTCACGCGCCATCGGCGGGAACTGCTTTCGGAATCGCTGAAGGTGATCGCCGCGCAGACGCGGCCGGTCGACCACCTCGTCGTGGTCGACAACGGGCCGGACCAGTCGGCGCGGGGCATCGTCGAGGACTACCCGCTCCCCTTCACGTACCTGCCTTCGCACCGCAACCTCGGTGGCGCGGGCGGGTTCGCGCTCGGGATGCTGCACGCGTTGTCGCTGGGCGCGGACTGGGTCTGGCTGGCCGACGACGACGGCCGTCCGGCCGACGAGAACGTGCTCGCGATCCTGCTGGACGAGGCCGAGAAGCGGAATCTGGCCGAGATCTCCCCGGTGGTGTCGAACATCGACTCGCCGGAGAAGCTCGCGTTCCCGTTGCGGCGCGGGCTGACCTGGAAGCGTTCGTCGTCGGAACTGGGCGTCGACTTCCTGCCAGGCATCGCCTCGCTGATGAACGGCGCGCTGTTCCGCGCGTCCACTTTGGACGTCGTCGGCGTGCCGGACCTCCGGCTGTTCTTCCGCGGCGACGAGGTCGAACTGCACCGGCGCCTGGTGCGTTCGGGGCTGCCGTTCGGCACCTCGCTCAAGACCGCGTACCTGCACCCGGACGGCTCCGACGAGTTCAAGCCGATGCTGGGTGGCCGGTTCCACGCGCAGGACCCGGAGAACGAGGTCAAGCGCTACTACACCTACCGCAACCGCGGGTACCTGCTGTCGCAGCCGGGTATGCGCAAGATCGGCGCACTCGAAGTCGTGCGGTTCGGGCTGTACTTCGTCGGTGTGAAGCGCGACCCGAAGGCGTTCCTGCAGTGGCTCAAGCTGGTGCGTCAGGGCCGCAAGGAGAAGTTCTTCCGGTACTGAGCTTCCCGGTGCGATGAACGGCCCGGTACTTGCGGATTTCGCAAGTACCGGGCCGTTCTTTGCACGCTCGGGTGCGTAGGTCTACTCGCCGATGACCGGCGGAGCGGTGCGCATGTCGGTTCCGAAGACCTCGTCCGGGTCGCCCTCGACGAGGTACGTCGGACGCTGGTGCTCGGTGTCCTCGTCCCCCTCCGACTGCTGACCGCGGCCACCCATGCCGCCACCACCCATGCCCGCGCCGCCACGACCGCCGGCGCCACCGCCGAGGCCGCCCATACCGCGACCGGCCGCCGCTTCGGCCGCGCCGACACCGCCGGGACGGGCCGCACCGGACGCGGAGCCCGAGCCGGGCGTGGAACCGGCGCCACTACCGGGACCGAATCCGCCGCCACCGGTGCCGCGGCCACTTCGGCCGTTGTACTCGGAATCGCCCATGCCGCCACCCATCATGGGTGACATCGGCATCGGACTCATCGGCATCGCGTTCTGGTTGTTGGGGCCGGGTGTGCTGATCGGCGGCGGAGTGTTCTGGAAGCCGGACGGCGTCGTCCCCGACGGGATGCTGCCGGAGCCCGTGCTGGACCCGGGGCCGGGGATATGGGCCGTGCCGGGCGGGAGGTAGGAACCGCCGCCCCCACCGCCGCTTCCGGAGCTTCCGGAGCCGTTCCCGCCGCCGCCGGAGCCGTTCCCGCCACCGCCACCGCTGCCGGGCGGGATGTAGGTGCCACGGGGCGGGTTGTCGGAACCGGGCGGGTTCGAGCCGGGCGGCACTTGGTAAGGCATCGGCCGGTCGATTCCACCGCCGCCATCGACACCGAACTTCGGCGGCTCGGCGAACACCGGCTGCTTCGACGCGGCGTCGTAGAGAGCCCTGTCGTAGGTGTGCATGGCGGAGGCCGCCTCGGTGTGCGCCTCCTGGCTCTTCTGCTGCTTCTCGATGGACTTGTCGATGTTGTCGCCCAGGTTGAACGGGTTCGACGTCACCCAGCCGCCGACCTCGTCCTTCCAGTTGAAGGGGATCGGCGCGGGCATCGTGTTCTTCACGTTGGAAGCCGCGGTGCCTTGGTCGTAGATCGTCTCGGACGCGAGCTTCGCGTTCTGCGAGTTCGCGTCGGACCACTTGCTGAGGCTCTTGAAGTAGCCCTTCGCATTACCCGCCGCGTCGCCGTCCCAGGTGCCCTCTGAAGCCTTGACCGCTTCGGTCATCGTGGTCGCGAAGCTCTCGAAGGCCTTATGGATGTCGTGGTACGCGGTGGAGACCTTCGTGACCTGCTCGACGTTCAAGTCGTTCTTGACGAACTGCTCGAGCTTTTCGTGGTCGTAGCCCTGGTAGTCCGCGTTCGACGGCTCCAGCCCTTCGACGTACTGGACGTCGCCGCTCCGGGTCAGGTCGTCGACGTTCTTGTCCCCGACCTCCTGGGACTGCTTCTGGGCCTTCCCGGCGGCGATGAACTGCTTGACGGCGCCGAAGAGCCAGCCGTCGCTCGGGTCGACGCCTTCGTCCGCCTTCTGCTGGAAGTACGTGTCACGTGCCGCGGGAGAAAGGTCGGAGACCTGCTTCTCGCTCAGGTTCGGTGTCTTCGTGGTCATCCTGATTCCCCCTTAGCTCTTCGGAAGCTTCGGTACGACGATGTCCGCGACCTTCTCCGCGACACCGCAGGCCTTCTCGGGGTCCGTCGACACGGTGACGACGTCCACCCGTGAGGTGGCGCCGGCTTCGAGCGCCATCAGGCAGTTGGTCGGCGGCGTCGGGACCAGGACCGCCTTGCGGCCCTGGACGTTGCCGTTGGTTTTGCCGTTGCCGCCGTCGTTGACGCTGTCGAGCCCCTGCGTGTCACGGATGCCGACGCTGACGGTCAGCGATTCCTCGCTGGCGGTGGCCTTGTCCTTCGTGAGCGTGCAGGTGCGGGCTCCGCCGTCTTCGCCGGTCTCAGGGGCCTTGAAGGTCCCGTACGAGGCCAGTTCGGTCGCGCTGACGAGGGAGCACGGGTCCAGTGACGCGGTGTTCCCGCCGCCGGTGGACGGCGGCGCGGCGGAGGACCCGGGCTGCCCCGGCGCCGAGGACGGTGCGGCGGTGGGGATCCCTGGCTTCTCGCTGGAGCAGGCGGTGAGTACCAGCGCGGCCGCGACGAGCGGCAAGGCGTACAGCTTCTTCATCGTCCTCAAGCCTGAATCGTCTTGGTGGCGTCGAGCGCCCGGTCTTCGACGCCCTTGTACAGCCCGGCGGCCCTGGCCAGCGCCTCGTCGGCGTCCTTGACCACTTTGGCGAACTGGTCGAGGACCACGGAGGCGGACCCGGTCGCCTCGGAGGCGCCCTTCTGGTCGTGCGCCGCCACGGCCTTGCCGTACGGGTGGCCGCCCAGCTGAGGGGCCTGCGAAAGGTGCACCGTCTTCGCCTTGAGCGTGTCGAGGTGCTCGGACATGTCCGCCAGCGCCTTGCGCAGCGGCTCCACGCCCTTCTCGGTGATCTTGAAGCCGCCGCTCTTGGCCGCCGAGACCAGCTTCTGGGTTTCGGCGCTGACCTTGGCGATCGCCTCCTGGTTCAGCCCACCCCGTTCGACGTAGCCGGCGGCCGCCGCCCCCAGTGCGCCGATCGAATAGCTCGTTGCCGCCTGTCCGCCGTCCGCTTCGAAAGCCATCGCCCGCCCCACTGCTTCGTCTCTCGCCCGTGCGTATCCGCCTGGCAGTCTACTAGCCGAGTACTCAGCGCAACGGTGATTCACCGATCACCGAAGACTTCGCCGGAACTGTGACGAAACGGGCGTCATCCCGGTTCCCGTCAGCTCAGAACTGGCCTTCGAGCTGGGCATACAGCTGCTGCGCGATCCTCGCGTTGTCTGCCGGAGCGTAGGTCAGCCAGCTTTGCCCGTCGGCCGCCTTGCGCGAAGTCATCATGAACCGGCCCGCTTCGGTGTCGAACCACGCCAGCGGCGGGAACACGGTCCCACCGCGGATGAACACACTGAACTGGCCCACCCGCGTCTTCGGCCTCTCGAAAATCCGCTCCACCTGCCGCAGCTGCGGGGTCGACCCGTGCGAACGGGGCCCGCTGACGTCGGCGAAGGGGTCGTACGCGTCGTCGTTGCGCGGGCGCTTCGGCACGCTCGCGGGCTTCGCGATGGTGACCGACTGGCCGGGCCCCGCGGGGGTGAGCGGCAGGAGGTCGACGATCGACGCGACGATCGCGGTCGGCCTGGTCTCCTCGAACACGAGCAAGTTTTCGTCCTGGCGCGCCAGTAGCGCGAACTGGCCGTTCGACGCCGCGCGGGCGAACAGCTGCTTGTCCTTGTCCATCTGCGCGACCGTCCAGACGGCCAGCTGCGGATTGACGAACGTGGCGAGCGCGAGCTCGACGTCGGCGTCGAGCCTGCCGCCACGCATCAGGCCGCGGCCTTCGAGGTCGCGGAAGACGGCCTCGCGCACCATCGCGCGCTGATCGGTCGTGGTGCCGATATGCGGCACGTCGAACGGGACCGGCGCCGGCCCGAGACGTCCGTGTTCGAGCAGGATGTCCACCGCCGCCAACGACAGCGAGAACGAATGCGGCATCGCGATTTCCCCCTGCAGGTGTCTTGTTCGTCGGGGTTGAACGTAGTCCACGCACCGATACGCCCGCAGCGAACCCGCTTGCCCGGTGGTGATCAAGGCTGGTGCGATGGATTCATGGCAGACCAGAAACCCGCGCTCGTCCTGCACCTCGCCACCGGCGGGGAGCCCTTGCTTTTCGCGCTCACGCCGGAGGAATCCGAACGGCTGACGAAGGACCTTTCGCACTACGTCCGCACCGGTTCGGTCCAGACGATCCAGACCAAGGACGACTCCGAGGTCGCCATCAACTTCTCCCATGTGGCCGCCGCGTACATCGACGACCTCAACCGCAAGAACCGGGTGTTCGGCCTCCACTAATCGCTACTTGCGGGAGAACAACTGCAGCAGGCCTGCCTTGATCTCCGGGCGGCTGGCGGCGACCAGCAGGAAGGTCGCTTCCCGGACGAGCCGCTGGGGGTGTCGTCCGGTCGGCACCGACGTGCTGCCGTTGGCCGCGACCAGTGCGCCGACGGCCCGGAACGCGAGTTCCGCGCCGGCCGCCCGGGCCGCGGGCAGGGACGGCGGATCGCGCCGCGAAGACCCGCGTCGAGACGTTCGCGGACCACGTCGATCTCCGCCCTGATCCCGGCGGCGGTTTCGGGCTTCCCGAGCTCTTCGATGAGCCGTGCGGCCCTCGCGGCCGGCCCCAGCGGTGCGCAGCCGTTGAGACGGGACGGGAAAGCGTTCCCCTCGACGAAGTCCGCGTGCGGGGCGGGGCTCGCGGGGAGCACCGGCACGTCTTGACTATCCACAAAGGACACTATTCAAGCTGCGGGAGCCCGGTTTGACCTATTTGCGTAACTTTAGGAGGGGGTCGTGAGTGATAAAGAGGGTTAGAACCCCCTTTATCACTCACGACCCCCGAACAAAACGCACACACAGGCATGAATCGGGCACTCGGCCGCCAGAAACTGTCCTTTGTGGACACGCCACTGAGCTGGCCGACGCGCTCAAACTCCTCGCCTGGATCGAGGCGCAGGACTGGTCGGACGGCCACGCTCGACCGGGCTTCGTCGGCCAGGCCGGACCCGCGCCGCGAAGGGCTCCCTGCCATGCCTCCCTGCCATGACGCTGGCGAAGCACCACCCCTGGACCGACGCGGCGAGCGAGCGCCCCGAACGTCATGAGGGGTCCCCATAGGACGAAATTTGTCCTATGGGGACCCCTCATGACACTTCAAGCGAGCGAAGCGGTCTTACAGCTCGTAAAGGCGCTTCCAGTTGTCACGCGACGTCAGCTCGGGCATGGCGCGCTTGTACTGTTCCTGCACCGCCGCACCCTCCTTGCGAAGCCGCTGGATCGTCTTCGCGCCCTTGCGGGCCAGCTCGAACATCTTCGCGCGGTCGTACGAGCGGACCCGCACGCCTTCCTGCGAAGCGTCGGTGACGACGGCGGTGTCGAAGGTCGCGACGTGCCACCAGTGGGCCTCGTCGATCGGGATCGCGCCGAGCGAGTGGCGGCTGCGGCCGAGCACCCGGTCGAGGATCCGCTTGATCAGCACCAGGCGTTGCATGCTGGGCCGCGGCGCGCTGTTGATGATGCCGATGTCGTTCGACGCGATACCCGGGACGTCGGTGGCCTTGTGCCGCTTGGTCTCGGGGAACTCGTCGCGGATCCGGCGGATCTCCTTCATCGCGGCGACACCGCCGTCACGCAGGACCTCCGGCCCTTCGAGGAAGTCCTCGACAGCCTTGATCAGCGTGGCGGAGAGGCCGTACTGCATGCCGAGCAGGTACCGGACCAGCTGCGCGATGAGCACGCGCGAAAGCAGGTTCAGGTTGAACGGCGAGTGCAGTGCGGCGGTGATGATCGAGTTCCGCAGGTTGAAGTAGCGGTGCCACTCGTCCCAGTCCTTCCAGTGGAAGTCGGCGTGCCAGACGCCGGCGCCCGGAAGGGTGACCGTGGGGAAGCCCGCACTGCGCGCGCGGTAGCTGTACTCGGCGTCGTCCCACTGGAAGAAGAACGGCAGCGGGTAGCCCGTCGCCTTGACGATCTCGTACGGGATCAGGCACGACCACCAGCCGTTGTACCCGGCGTCGAGGCGGCGTTCCTGGCGGTTCGGCTTGAGGGTCTCCTCGTCGACGCCGAGCAGGTCGGCGGTCGAGAGCGAGTGCGTGACCGGCTGGCCGGGTTCGAGGGTGTTCAGCCGGGCGTACTCGGCGCCGACGTGCAGCTGGTTCGGGTGCAGCAGGTTCAGCATCTGCCCGCCGACGATGACCGGGTTGACCGTGCGGTTGGAGAACGCGGTCATCCTGATCACCAGGTCCGGCTCCAGCAGCACGTCGTCGTCCATGAACAGGACGTTCGCGTGCTCGGTCTCGGTGTGCCCGGCGACCTCGTAGAGGCCGCGGGTGAAGCCACCGGCACCGCCGAGGTTCGGCTGCTTGATGTAGTGCAGCTTGTCGCCGAGGTCCTTCGCGACCTGCTCGAAGCCGTCACGCGACTCGACGAGGTCGGTGCCCTGGTCGGCGACGTAGATCGCGTCGAGCGTCTCCAGCGAGGAGACGTCGGCGGCGAGCGCCTGCAGGTTCGCCAGGCAGTCGTCGGCGCGGTTCATCGTGCAGATGGTCACCGCGGTCGGGCGGATCTTCTCCGGCGCTTCGACCGTCCAGCGGACACTCTCGACACGCAGCGACTGGCCACCCTCGGTCTCGAGGTCGAGCCAGAGCGCACCGCCGTCGTAGAACTTGTCCAGCTTCGCGGCCAGCGTCACCTTCCGCTGCTTCGCGCCCGCGACGACCTCGGCGGCGATGACGCGCGCGTCACCCTCGACGTCGGAAGCGCCGACGGACAGCTGGCCGTCACCGGTGACGACGGCCTCGACGACGGCCTCGGTCACGTCGGTCCAACGCTGCCAGTAGCTCGCGGGGAAGCGCCCGAAATAGGTGTTGCCGGACACCTTCGACGCCGGTTCGAGGGTGATGCCCGCGCGCTCGCGCACGGCACTGCCCCATTCGAGCTCGGCGTAGAGGTCCTTGCTGACGATGGGGGCCGGGCCGGCGTAAAGCCCGCGCTGCGCGGTGAGACGGCCCTGCGGGGTGCGTTCCGCGAAGCGGGTGTCGTCGATCGTGCTCACCATGGCGCTCGGGGCCTCTCCGGTGACGGCGGCTTTACCGGGCATGAATCCTCAGTTCTCCTCTGTGCTGGTCACGACCGTGCTGGTCACGGCTGGGCTGGTGACGGTGGCGCGGGGCTCACGGAAGACGACCCACTTGAGCATGACGAAATTGATCATGGTCGCGGTTGCCTGCGAAACGACCCAACCGAAAGTCGACTTCCAGGCCGACTCGGGAAGGACGTGCAGCATCGTGCGGTTGACGCCGACGGCGACGGCGAACGTCACGGCGTACAGGAGCACGAAGCTACCGATCTGACGTGCGCCCTCCTGGCGTCCACCGGCGAAGGTGAACTTGCGATTCAGGAAGAAGGCGGTGGTGGTGCCCACGATGAAACTGAGCGCGCGGGCGATGTCCACCCACGGCGTCGCGTCCATTCCAAGAGCACGGAGCCCCTGGTAGACGCCGAAATCCACGACGGCACAGAAGCCGCCGATGAGGGCGAAGCGCAGGAGCTGCCCGAGCAGCCCAGGGGAGGACGGCGCTGCTGCCGTCAAGCCGGCTTGCGGGTCGGTCGCCACCACTGCTCTACCTCATAAACTGCTGGGCTGGTGCCCAAAGTGTAGAAGCGAGCACTTCAGGGTCACGTTCCGGGCACTGTTCGGCGTGGTTACCCTGGTCCGCGTGACCCAAGCACCCCAAACACAGCGGCAGTCGCTCATGGGCTGGGCAAGGACGTCGCCGAGTATCGCGGACGTCCTGAGCACCCCCGACGTGGAGACCATCGCCCGCGCGGTGACGCGGGCCGGGGAACGCGGGGTCATCGCGCGTGGTCTCGGCCGGTCCTACGGCGACCCCGCGCAGAACGCCGGCGGCCTGGTCATCGACATGACCGCGCTGGACCGTATCCACTCGATCGACCCGGACTCGGGCATCGTCGACCTCGACGCGGGCGTCAGCCTCGACAAGCTGATGCGTGAGGGCCTCCCGTACGGCCTCTGGGTCCCGGTGCTGCCGGGTACGCGCCAGGTGACCATCGGCGGCGCGATCGCGAACGACATCCACGGCAAGAACCACCACTCGGCGGGCAGCTTCGGCAACCACGTCGTGTCGCTGGACCTCCTCACCGCCGACGGCCAGGTGCGCACGCTGACCCCGGAGGGCCCGGATTCGGAGCTGTTCTGGGCGACCGTCGCCGGTATCGGCCTGACCGGTGTCATCGTCCGGGCCAAGATCCAGATGACGAAGACGGAGACGGCCTACTTCAAGGCCGACATCCAGCGAACGGCGAACCTCGACGAGACCCTGGCGCTGGTCACCGACGGTTCCGAGGACAACTACACGTACTCGTCCGGCTGGTTCGACTCGATCTCCACCGGCGCGAAGCTCGGCCGCGCCGCCTTCCAGCGCGGCTCGCTCGCGAAGCTGGACGAACTACCGCCCAAGCTGCGCTCGGACCCGCTGAAGTTCAACCCGGGCCAGCTCGCGACGCTGCCCGACGTGTTCCCGAACGGGCTGGCCAACAAGCTGTCGTTCAGCGCGATCGGCGAGCTGTACTACCGCAAGACCGCGAAGAACGCGCGCGACGTGATCCAGAGCCTGACCGCGTTCTACCACCCGCTGGACCTGTTCGGCGAGTGGAACCGCGCCTACGGCTCCAAGGGTTTCCTGCAGTACCAGTTCAGCACGCCGCTGAACGCCCACGAACCGCTGCGCCGGATCATCCAGAAGGTCGCGGACTCCGGGCACGTGTCGTTCCTCAACGTGTTCAAGCAGATGGGCGAGGGCAACGCGGCGCCGCTGTCGTTCCCGCACCCCGGCTGGATGGTCTGCCTCGATTTCCCGATCAAGGACGGGCTGAGCCGGTTCTGCCAGGAACTCGACGAAGACGTGCTCGCGCTCGGCGGGCGCCTGTACACGGCGAAGGACTCGCGGACCTCCGCGGAGAACTTCGCGAAGATGTACCCGCGGCTCGAGGAATGGCGCAAGGTCCGCGCTTCCGTTGACCCCGAAGGCGTTTTCGCCTCTGACATGTCCCGAAGGTTGGAACTGTGATCGACGCTGTGGGTAACCCCCAGTCCCTGCTCCTGCTCGGCGGTACCTCCGACATCGCGCTCGCGATCGCGGAGAAGTACCTCGCCGAGCGACCGCTCCGGGTCGTACTGGCCGGGCGCCAGTCACCGCGGCTCGACGCGGCCGTGCGGCGCCTGAAAGACAAGGGCGCCGAGGTGGCATGCGTGGACTTTGACGCGAAGGCGACGGACACGCACCCCGCGGTGCTGGACAAGGCATTCGAGGGTGGCGACATCGACGTCACCGTCGTGGCGTTCGGCCTGCTCGGTGACCAGGAAGAGCTGTGGCAAGACCACGCGAAGGCGGTCGAGGCGGCGACCGTGAACTACACGGCCGCGGTGTCCGTCGGCGTCGCGCTGTCGAACAAGCTCAAGACGCAGGGACACGGCAAGGTCATCGCGCTGTCCTCGGTGGCCGGTGAGCGCGTCCGCCGCTCGAACTTCGTTTACGGCTCCTCCAAGGCCGGTTTCGACGGCTTCTACCTGGGCCTCGGCGAGGCACTGGCCGAGTTCGGCGTGCAGATCACCGTCGTCCGCTCCGGGCAGGTCCGGACCAAGATGACCGAAGGCCTCAAGGACGCCCCGCTGACGGTGGACGCCGCACAGGTCGCCGAAACCTCGGTCAACGCCTCCCGCGCCGGCAAGGAACTGGTGTGGTCGCCCGCGCCGTTCCGCCTGGTCATGTCGGCCCTGCGGCATATCCCGCGGCCGATCTTCCGGAAACTGCCGATTTAGGGAACGACGTCGCTGCTGTCGTTCGAGAATGAATCTCGGCTACCCGCTCGGGGCGGCGTCGCAGGCCCTGCCTTCACTGCACCCGGGCGAACGGTTGCTCTGGGCCGCGTACGGCCGGACGCTGAACTACGACGTACGCGGCCTCGATCCGTGGGGTGCGCCGAAGAAGAGCGTGCTGGGCAAACTCGGCTCGGGTGCGGCGAACTTCGCCGGCGACGTGGTCGGCGCGGCGCTGGGCGGGGGCGACGACAGTGGCGCGTCGAACCCGCCGTCGCCGCAGGTCGTCGTGTTCGGTGCACAGGGCGGGCTGGCGCACGCGATGGTGCGGGAGATGTCCACCAGCGGTTCGCTTTCCCGGCTGTGGGCGCTGACCAGCGCGCGGCTGCTGGTGCTGGAGAAGTTCATCCCGCCGCCGGAGCCGGAGAAGGCCGCCGAGAAGTCGTTTTTGGGGAAGGCGATCGGGTTCGGCAAGGGTGTGGTCAAGACCGGCAAGGACATCGCCGCGATCATGACCACGAAGACGTACGGCGAGAACGCCGAGGGCGTCCCGATCACGCGGCATCCGATGGTCGTGGCCGTCGAGCTGCCACGCGAGCGGATCGGCGGTTTCGCCGTGGCGGATCGGGGCAAGAAGCGGATTCCGTGCCTTCGTGCGTCCTTTGTGGACGGATCGGGGATGGATTTCCTTTTCGACTGCGACGATCCCCGACAATTCGCTTGGCTGCACTCGATGACGGTGAGCTGATGGAGAACACGCCGCTGACCGCTAAGACCGTCGACGAGATCGTCGAACGGGAGCTGCACCAGTTCTGGCTCGCGCCCGGCGAACGCCTGATCATCGGCTGCCCGCCCGCATACGGTCACGTGGGCCTGCTGCTGGACGGCAAGCTCTCGCTTCCCTATTCCCCGACGCGGAAAACCCCTGCGGTGACAGGGAAACCGCGATGGCCCTTGCCCGCGCCGGACGTACTCGAAGGTGACTGGACGGACGACCCGACCATCGCCTGCTGGGTCGTCGCACGGACCACAGACCAGACCGCCGCACGGCTTGCGGATCATCTCGCCGGTGGTCACGGTGAGGCGCGGCTGACGTTGTCCGACCGGCGGTTGGCCGTCGTGTACCCGGCGCGGATGCTGGAGGGTGAGGATCCCGCCCAGCCGTTCCGGACCTGCGAGGAGATGCCGTCGAGCGTGGTGCGTTCGGTGTCCGCGCTCTACCCGGGGCGGAGCTTCCCGGCCCGGCCAGTCCTTCAGTTCTCGTTCGCGGACGGATCCGTGGTCTGCCAACGCGACATGCTGGCCGTCAAGAAGGCGGCTCGGGCCTCTTCGCGCCACTGAACCCCCGCAATTATTGAGGGGTAAGTCAAACAGCCGGTCTCGGGCTTGTCCATGAAGGATTTGGGACACTCGACGTCCCAAATCCTTCATGGCCGCGGACAGCGGCCTCCGGATCGCAACACCCCGCAATTAGTCCTCTAGTTGCGGTCGTTGCGCGTGCAAGGACTGGTCTTCGAACGCTTCGCAAGCGAAGCGGTGAGGTCGTCCGCCCGTTCGTGACGGGGTTCTACCGCGCGGGCAACAGGTAGAGCTTCTGGGTGCCCATCCACGGTGAGCTGATCGTCCAGGTGGCCAGCGCGTTCGGCGGCGGCGCCTTCCGGGTGGTGGCCAGCACCAAATCCGGGGTCGCGGGTGGGACGCTGTGGTCGAAGAACCGGAAGTTCGCTTCCAGTAAGGCTTTCCCGAGGTCACCGCTGTGGTTCTTCGTCTCGATGATCGCCGGGTCGACCGAGCCGCGGTCGGAGAACTGGTCGACGATGTCGCAATCGCAGGCGTAGGCGAGCGCGCCGACCTCACCCGCGCTTTCCACCTTGCGGCCCTTCGTCAGCTCACCCAGTTGTGCGCCGATCTTGCGGTAATCGTCGGACGCGGCGTGATTGCTGGTGATCGGCGCGAACCGGCGCGGCAATTCGGGAGTCGCGTAGGCGACGGCGCTCACGAGGAGGAAAACGACGGCGAGGATCCCCGCGCCGAGCCGGGCACGACCGGGCACCACGCAGGCGCCGGCGGCGAGGAAGATCGTCGCGCCGATGATGCTCGGCGCGTAGTACCAGTGATAGGGCGGGACATTCAGCCAGCAGTACGCCAGATAATGCGTCGCACCGGCGATCGCCAGTGTCGCGAACGGGGCCATCCGGTTCGCCCGGTCCGAGCCCCGCCGGTAGTGGAACGTCCACAGTAGACCGGCGAGAGCGCCGATCACGAGTGGCAGGAAGGAAAGTGTCGACGCCATGGGGAAATTGCGCCAGTAGAGCAGTGGCCCGTTGGTGAAGCTGAACGGTCCCCACGAGCGTTGCATGATCTTGATGACCAGGGTGTCCGGCACCGCGGAACCCAGTGCCAGCCAGCTGAACACGAACCACGGCAGCATCACCGCGAGCGCGGCGAACGTCATCCGCCAGATACCGGCCCAGAATTCGCGGCGGGCGAGGAAGAGCACGAACGCGATCAGCAGCAGGTCGACCCGGATCAGCGCGATCAGGCCGATGATCGCACCCGCCGCGGCGGGCCGCCGTTCGCGCAGGAACACCATCAGCCAGACGACGGCCGCCGCGCCGAGGGCGACTTCGAGGCCGACCGAGGAGATCAGCAGCGGGTTCACCAGCAGCAGGCCCAGCGCGAGCGGGGCGAATCCGGCGGGGAGACCGGTCGCGGTGCCGATGCGCCGCAGGCCGAGGACGAGCGCCACCTGACTCGCGACGAAGACGATCCCGGCGGCGAAGACGGGGTCGCGGACGATGAACGTGACGAGTGCCAGCACGAGGACGTTGAGCGGCGACGTCGCGGTGTTGGCGGTGCCGTCCTCGATCAGGCCCCAATGGCCGTGGAAGGCGAGGTTCTTCGCATACGACAGCGTGATGTACGTGTCGTCGATCAAATGCCCGCTGACCAGCGTGAACACCAGTGCCGACGCGATCGCCGCCCCGGCAGGCAGTACCCAGGGGCGGGTGAGGACGGCGGCCACCGGCAGCGCACCGGGGGCCTTGGGCAGTTCAGCGGAGGCGCTTCGCATCACGAACACCGTACACGGTGCCGTGATAATTCCGTTACCTACTGTCCGTGGGACTGGTCACGCCCGGCGGGGGCTCAGTTCCCGTCGTTACGGTGGCCGCGGTCGCCGTCGTGGAAGTCACGCATCGGGCCGTGCCGGTCCGGACCACGGTGTTCGCGGGAGATCCCCGGCCGGTCGTCGTGCCTGTCGCCGACGGCGAGGCCGACGGCGGTGCCGATGATCCCGCCGCCGAGGAGGAAGCCGAGCAGGCCGACCGCGACCAGCTGAGTGGCCCTGGCGGCGGCGAACCGGTGGAAGCCACCCTTCTTGGGCGGCTGCTGAGGCGGCACGGCCGCGGCGGGTGGGGCAGCCGCGGGCGGCGGTGAGGCAGCCGGGGCCGCGTCGGCTGGGGTTTCAGCGGTGGTTTCGGCGGGCTGCTCGACGGTCTTGTCGTCGTCACCGGCCGGCCGCTGCGGGTCGCTCATCGTTCGCTCCTAGGTCGATGGGAGCGGGTGTGTCACCCGCCCCCATCACCGAGGATGCGTGCGCAACCTGTGGATGCGCTGTGGCCCAGCTGTCGAATCAGAGGTAGAACGACAGGAACAGCGTTACGACCCAGCTCGCGCCGAGCACCTGGAGCACGCGGTCCTTGAGCGCGATCTCCTCCGGCTCGCCCGCGTTGCCGCCGTCGACATCGACGGCGTAGCGCAGGACGGCGACCACGAACGGGACCATCGAGACGACCGCCCAAACCGAGTTGTGCTCGACCTGACGGATCTCGAACGCCCACAGGCAGTACGACATGATCAGGATCGCCGCGGACGTCGCCCAGACGAACCGCAGGTAGCTCGCCGAGTACTTCTTCAGTGAAGACCGGATCTTCGCGCCTGTGCGCTCGAAGAGCATGATCTCGGCGTAGCGCTTACCCGCCACCATGAACAGCGAGCCGAACGCGGTGACCAGCAGGAACCACTGCGACATCGCGAGACCGGCGGCCACACCACCGGCGATCGACCGCATCAGGAAGCCCGAGCCGACGATGGCCAGGTCGACCACCGGCTGGTGCTTGAGCCCGAAGCAGTAGCCGAGCTGGACGGCTTCGTAGACCGCCAGCACGACCGCGAGCTGCCAGCTGGCGAAGAACGAGATGCCGAGACCGAGAGCGAAGAACACCACCGCCGAGACGTAGGCCACCGGGACCGGCACGATCCCGGCCGCGATCGGCCGGTTCCGCTTGGTCGGGTGGGCCTTGTCCGCTTCGACGTCGACGGCGTCGTTGATGAGATAGACCGAGGAGGCCACCAGCGAGAACGCCGCGAAGGCGATCAGCGCGGCGATCAGGAGGCCGGTCCGGTCCGTCGACTTGGAGAACGCGAAGAACGGTGCGGCGAACACCAGTACGTTCTTCACCCACTGGCGCGGGCGTGCCGTCTTGATGATGCCGCCGACGAGACCGCCGGCGACCTTCTTCGGTTCGGCGGCCTCGGCCACGGGATCTACGTCGTCAGGCTTGGAATCGGCCTTCTCGGTCGTTTCACTCATTGTCGTTTCTTCAGCTTCCGTCGTATGAGACCACCGACGAGACCCCCCAGGGCCGCTCCGGCCAGAACGTCGGTCGGGTAGTGGACGCCGAGCACGAGCCGGGAGGCCAGCATCGGCGGTACCAGGGCCGGAACCAGGTTACGCCCGGTCAATCCGGAGTAGAGCACCGCCGCCGCCGTAGTGGAGGTGGCGTGCGACGACGGGAAGCTCAGCTTGCTCGGCGTCGAGACCAGGACCTCGACACCCGGGTGGTCCGGGCGCGGCCGCCTGACCACGCGTTTCACCGCGATCGACGCGGCGTGCGCGCCGACGACGCCGACCGCCGCGATCAGCCAGTCCTTGCGGCGCTTCTTGTCCACCGCTGCTCCGACGAGCCCCAGCGCGAACCATCCCGCGCTGTGCTCGCCGAAGTGCGAAAGACCACGCGCCGCCTTCACCGTGACGTCACTCTTCAGGACGCCCTGTGCCTTCGCGAGAACCGCCACCTCGCCGGTGGGTGCGCCCTTCTCAAGCATCGAGGGACCCGTCGAGAGGCGCGCCATTGATCAGGTGCGGCGCGATCTTGTTGTCGAACGCGGTCAGCGCCGAGCCGATGGCCATGTGCATGTCGAGGTACTTGTAGGTACCGAGACGGCCACCGAACAGCACGTTCTTGTCCTTGGCCTCGGCCTTCGCCAGCTCGCGGTAGGCCTCGAGCTTCTCGCGGTTGTCCGGGGTGTTGATCGGGTAGTACGGCTCGTCGGCCTCACCGGCGAACCGGGAGTACTCGCGGAACACGACGGTCTTGTCGTTCGGGTAGTGCTTCCGCTCCGGGTGGAAGTGCCGGAACTCGATGATCCGGGTGTAGGGCACTTCTTCGTCGTTGTAGTTGACCACCGAGGTGCCCTGGAAATCACCGGTCTCGACGACCTCGGACTCGAAGTCCACCGTGCGCCAGGTGAACCGGCCGGCGGAGTAGCCGAAGTAGCGGTCCAGCGGCCCGGTGTAGACGGTCGGCGTACCGGCGGGGATGTGCTCGCGGACGTCGAAGTAGTCGACGTTCAGCCGCACCTCGATGTTCTCGTGCTCGGCCATCTTCTCGAGCCACGCGGTGTAGCCGTTGACCGGCAGACCCTCGTAGGTGTCGTTGAAGTAGCGGTTGTCGAAGGTGTAGCGGACCGGGAGCCGGGTGATGATGTCGGCGCCGAGGTTCTTCGGGTCGTTCTCCCACTGCTTGGCCGTGTAGCCGCGGATGAACGCCTCGTACAGCGGGCGGCCGACCAGCGAGATCGCCTTCTCTTCGAGGTTCTGCGCGTTCGCGGTCTCGAACTCCGACGCCTGCTTGGCGATCAGCTCGCGGGCCTCGGCGGGCGTGTGCGACTTGCCGAAGAACTGGTTGATCAGGCCCAGGTTCATCGGGAAGGAGTAGACCTGGTCCTTGACCTTGGCGAAGACCCGGTGCTGGTAGCCGGTGAACTCGGTGAAGCGGTTGACGTACTCCCACACCCGCTTGTTCGACGTGTGGAACAGGTGCGCACCGTAGCGGTGCACCTCGATCCCGGTCTCCGGCTCGGCCTCGGAGTAGGCGTTACCACCGAGGTGGTGGCGCCGCTCCAGCACGAGGACCTTCTTGCCGAGCTCGGCCGCGGCCCGTTCGGCAACGGTCAGCCCGAAGAAACCGGACCCGACCACGATGAGGTCGTAGCCGGTGAAATCGGCTTCAGTAATCTTGTCGGGGTTCGTGTGCGCGCTCACGGGCGTCGAGGGTACGCAAGTCGACTCCGTGCCCTGCAGCGAGCACCGGTTTTCACCCTCCGACACACTAGGAAGCAGTGCCTACTCCGGACACCTTCTGGTCGTACTTCGGCGCGACCTTCACTTACCTGGCCGTCTTGGCGATCCCCGGCGGCGTCGTCGGCCGGGCCGCCGGCCTGCGTGGCTGGGCACTGGCGGGCCTGGCCCCGCTGCTGTCCTACACGGTAACCGGGCTGGCCGGTCCGTGGCTGGCACTCGCGGGCGTGTCGTTCAACCCCCTGACCGTGGCGGGCGTCACGGCCGTGCTCGCCGGGATCGGCTTCGGCCTCCGACGGCTCGGGCTGAGCCGCGGCTGGATCAAACCGGGCGCCGAAGAGCCGCCGACGAAGTGGCACCCGCGCGCGCACTACGCCGTCGCGGCCTGTGTGGCGCTGGCCATCGGGATCTCGATCGTCGTGGTGCTCTCGGCCCGCGGCGGGACGACCGCGGTGTTCCAGCGCTGGGACACCGTGTTCCACGCGAACGGCATCCGCTACATCGCCGAGACCGGCGACGGCTCGCTGACCGGTATGGGCACCGTCAACTGGTACCCGGACGGCTCGTTCTACCCGAACGCGTATCACCTGGTCGGCTCGCTCGTGTACTCGATTTCGGGTACGACGATCCCGGTCACGCTGAACGCCATCACGATGCCGGTCGCCGGGATCTTCGCGCTGTCGATGGTCGCCCTGATCCGCCAGCTCGGCGGGCGGGCGGTGTTCGCGGGCTGCACGGCACTGGTGGCCGCCGCCGCGACGACCGGCGCGTACGAGTCGGTGTCCAGCGGGCTGCTGCCGTTCGCGCTGGGGATCGTGCTGACGCCGCTGGCCGTCGTCGCGCTCGCCCGGTTCCTCGCGCGGCCGGGACTCGACACGGGGTACGTGCTCGCGCTGACCGCCGTCGGACTGCTCGCGGCGCACTCGTCGGCGTTGTTCGGCGCGCTGCTGTTCGCCTTCCCGCTGGTCGTGCAGCGCTGGTACCGCGCGCTGCGGCACAAGCCGCTCAACGGTGTGCCCGAAGGCCGCGGCGGACCGCGGATCATCGGCGGAGACGTCGTCAAGATGGTGCCGGTGATGGTGGCGAGCGGACTGCTCGCGGCCCCGCACATTCTCGGTGCGCTGAAATTCACTTCGGGTTCATATCCGTACCACGCCTGGGGCTCGGACTTGCCGGTGGTGAAGTCGCTGGGGCTGCTGGTGACCTTCCGGCAGGTCCTGAGCGCGCCGCAGGTGTGGCTGACGGTGCTGCTGGTCATCGGCGTCCTGAGCCTGTTCCGGCTCGGCCGGATGCGCTGGATCGGACTCGCCGCGCTGGGCTTCTCGGCACTGTTCGTGCTGGTCGCGTCGTTCGGCGCCGAGCCGTGGGTGGTGTCGCTGTCGCGACCGTGGTGGAACGACCGCTACCGGCTGATGGCGCTCGCCGCGATCCCGCTGTGCCTGCTGGCCGGGCACGGGATGGCGGAACTGCAGCGCTGGTTCGCGAAATGGGCGAGCGGCCGGTCCTTGGTGAAGAACCGGCCCGCGCTGCCCGCGCGGCTCGGCCTCGCGACGGCGGTGTTCGTCGTGGCCGCGTCGGCCGTCCTGACCAAGGGTTTCTACACCGAGTCGAACGCGCACGCGGTGTCGTTCCTCTACTACAACGGCCCCGAAGGCGAGGTCACCCCGCCGGTCAGCGCCGACGAACTCGCCGCGATGAACGAACTGGCCAAGATGAACGTCGGACCGGACGAGAAGGTGCTCAACGAGCGGTTCGACGGGACGGCCTGGCTGTACGCGATCACCGGCATCCACCCGGTCGCCGGGCACTACGACCCGGGCGTGCCGCCGCCGGACGCGAAGTACCTGTCGCTGCACTTCCGCGACTACGACGCCGACCCCGAGGTACAGGCGGCGGTGAAGCGGCTGAACATCAAGCACGTGCTGATCGGGAGCACGCCGATCAAGATCGGCGAACCGCCGGCGCCGGGGCTGCGGGATCTGGACGGGCTGAACTTCCTGCGGAAGGACTTCGGCAACGCGGGTGCTTCGATCTACACCCTGACGCGCTGAGGCGGCTCCAACACCTCTGACCTCAGCAGCAGCATCAGTCACGACGACGGCGCGTGAAGGCCCCCTTCCCTCGGCTCAGCCGAGGGAACTCGACCTTCACGCTTCCTCAAGTACAGGAAGGCCCTCCCTCTCCGTCATGCGCGCGAAAGCTTCGAACCGTACTCCCGATACCACCCCTGGTGCGACCCACTAAGGGG
>NZ_JBFBBY010000087.1:0-33638 GCF_040682875.1 Amycolatopsis sp. NPDC051071
CCTTCCCTCGGCTGGTCACTCAAAACCATGGCCGAGGGAAGGGGGCCTTCACGCGCTTGCCAGGGGACTAGCGCCTGGCCTTCTTCACGAGTTCGATGTAGTCGCCCACCTCGGTGGCGGGCGGCGGGGTGACCTCGACGGTCGTTCCCCAGTCGCTGTAGACGTACGTCGACTTGGCTTCGCCGTCGGACTTGCCCAGCGACTTCCTGAACCCGGCCATGTCGGTGGTGAGCTTCAGCGGCAGCTGCTCGGCGTTCAGCCACAGCTCGGCCGGGATCCGGAGATCCTTGCCTTCGAGGCGCTTCTCGATCTCCGCCCGCTTGTCGGCGGGGAGGTCGTCACCGAAGAACAGGTTGAGCTGCTTCTTCGCGTCGAACTCCACGAAGTAGTGGTTCACCGGCACGCCGTCAAGCCTGGTCTGCTCCGACCGCACGATGCGGCCGGTCTTCTCGACCAGCTCCAGCACCTTCGCCGGGTCACCCATCTCGAACGACTTCGACATGGCCTTGCCGAAGGACTTGGCTTGCGGATCGTCACTGTTCAGCGGGATCTTCGCCCACGACTTGTCGGTCTTGAGCTGAGCCCGTTCGCCCTCGGGGATCTGGACGTACAGGGCCTGGTCGACCAGGCGCATCTCGACCTGTTCGCCGCCGGCGGTCAGCTTCGCGGAAAGCTTCGACGCCTCGCCGTCGTAGAGCGCCAGCATCGTGCCTTCGACCTTGGCGCCTTCGACGGTCCCGTCGATGGTCGCCTTGGAGGACTTGGCCCGCCGCGTGCCTTGCTTGGCCGCCTCGACGAGACCGAGCGCGTCGGTGAACGGGGTGGCCAGCGCGAGCTCGCCACCCTTCGTTTCGGTGGTTTCGGCGGGCCGGGCGCCGCAGCCAGAGACCACGAGAGTCAATGCCGCGGCCACCGCGACCAGTTTGAAGCGGGCACGCATCAGTTGCCGCCCTTCTTCATGATCTCCGTCAGCTCGCCGACCTGGTCCGCGGGCGGTGCGGTGATAGTGACCGGGGTACCCCAGTCGGTGTACTTGACCGTGGTCTTGGCGACGCCGTCACCGGGGGCGCCCATGGCCTTCACGAACGCGGTCTGGTCTGAGACGACCTGCAGCGGCAGCTGGTCGGCGTTGAGCCACAGTTCGGTGAGGATGGTGACGTTCTTGCCCGCGAGCTTCGCCTTGAGCTGGTTCACGGTCGCGGCGGGCAGCGGGATGCCGATCTCACCCATGATGAGGGCGATGGCCTTTTCGGCCTCGACCTCGATGACGTAATGGTTGGTCCGCTCACCGTTCAGCTCGGCCTGGTCCGACTTCGTGATCTTGCCGGCCTTCGAGATCTGTTCGAGGACGCGAGACGGGTCGCTGTCCTTGACGGCCTTCGACATCATCTTGCCGAGCAGCTGCGAGATCGGGTCCTGGCCGTCGGCCGCCATCTTCACGTACGACTTGTCGGTCTTCAGCTCGGCCTTGTCGGCCGCGTCGAGCTTGAAGAACAGGACGTTGTCGACGAACAGCATGTCGAGCTTCTTGCCGTCGCTCTCCATGATCATCGAAAGCTTGCTGTTCTCGCCGTCGTACAGGCCCTGTCCGGACGCCGTGTTCTTCTGGGCGCCCGCGACGGTCTCCATCGTCATCTTCGACGACTTGGCCTTCTTGGTGCTCTCGCGGCTCAGTGCCGCGAGCTGGACCGGGTCGCCGAGCGGCGACGAGAGCGAGCTCTTCGCTTCGGAAGGAGCGGAGACAGCCGTGCCCGGCTGGTTCTCGCCACCGCAGGCGGACAGTGCCAGGACGGCGGCCGTGGTGATGGCGGCGAGCGTGGTAACGCGCTTCAAGAGGACCCCTCAGAAAAGTTGATCTAATCCGAACGGGTTATCGCTGGAAGGCGAAATTAGTTACCGATCGTCATCATGCCCAGCTCGGGAGCCCAAAAGCCGACGCAAAGAGACCAATCGCTCCGGGCTGGCATGACCCTCGGTGACCACGTCGTCGAGCGCGCAGTCCGGATCCAATGGCGGCCCGAGGTGCCCGCAGGCGGACGGGCACTCTTCGGCCGCCGCAGCGAACTCCTCGAAAGCGAGCACGATGTCGTCGGCGGTCACATGCGCGAGGCCGAACGAGCGGATACCCGGGGTGTCGACCACCCAGCCGCCGTCGGGCAGCGGGAGCGCGACCGCCGCGACCGAGGTGTGCCTCCCTTTGCCGACGGCACTGACGACGCCGGTCGCCAAACCGGCGTCCGGCACGAGCCGGTTGACCAAAGTGGACTTCCCGACCCCGGAATGCCCGACCAGCGCGGTGACCCGGTCCTTGAGCCGTCCGACCAGTTCGTCCGGGAACTCGTCGTGCCGGGTGACCACGGCCGGGATGTCGAGGCCCGCGTAGCCGGCGAGGAGTTCGTCCGGGCTCGCGAGATCGGCTTTCGTCAGGCACAGGACGGGTTCGAGGCCGCCCGCGTAGCAGGCGACCAGGCAGCGGTCGATGAACCCGGTGCGTGGCGGCGGATCGGCCAGCGCGGTGACGATCAGCAACTGCCGGGCGTTGGCGACGACCACCCGTTCGTAGGGATCGGTGTCGTCCGCGGTCCGGCGGAGCACACTGGAGCGTTCGTCCACCCGGATGATCCGGGCGAGGGTGTCCGCCTTGCCGCTCACGTCGCCGACGATGCCGACGGTGTCGCCGACGACGACGGAGACCCGGCCCATTTCGCGGGCCCGCATCGCGGTGACGACCCGTTCCGGATCGGCGTCGATCGCGCAGGTCCAGCGCCCGCGGTCCTTCCCGATGACCATCGCGGTGGAGGCGTCGGCGTGTTCGGGACGACGTTTGCTGCGCGGTCTGGTGCCCTTGCCGGGACGGATCCGCACGTCGGATTCGTCCAGCCTGCGCCAGTCCTTGCCCGTCAAACCGCCTCCTGCTCCTCGTGCGCCGCGCGAGAATGATCCCATGCCGCTCGCCATCGCTTGGCGAGCGTGTAACGATGGCCCTTCGACGAGGAGGTTTTCGCATGTGCGGGCGTTATGCCGCCACCAAGGATCCCGCCGCGCTGATCGACGAATTCGCCGCGGTGGATCTGACCGATGGGCGGATCCGGATCGATCACAACGTCGCCCCGACCAAGGACGTCGCCACCGTCGTGCAACGGCATCCTCGGGACGCCGACGGCGTGGTCCTGCCGGACGAACCCGCTGTCCGGTCGCTGCGGATGATGCGCTGGGGCCTCGTCCCGTTCTGGGCGAAGGACCCCGGAGCCGGCTCGAAGATGATCAACACGCGGGCCGAAACGGCCAAGGAGAAGCCGTCGTTCAAGAAGGCGGTGTCCTCACGGCGCTGCCTGGTCCCGGCCGACGGCTGGTACGAGTGGCGACGCGACGGCAAGGAGAAGCAGCCCTTCTTCATGACCGGTCCGGATGACGCGTCGCTGGCCTTCGCCGGTATCTGGGAGACCTGGCGCCCGAAGGACGACAAGGACGCCGACCCGCTGATCACCTTCTCGGTGATCACCACGGACTCGGTCGGCAGGCTCGCCGACATCCACCACCGCATGCCGCTGCTGATGCCCCGCGACAAGTGGGACACCTGGCTCGACCCCGACCTGCCCGACGTCACCGATCTGCTCGTCCCGCCGTCGGCGGAGCTGGTCGACACGATCGAGCTGCGGCCGGTGTCCAGCCTGGTCAACAGCGTCCGCAACAACGGTCCCGAACTGCTGGACCGGGTCGAGCCCGCCGCCGAGAGCGCGCTTTTCGACCTGCCGACCTCATGACGAAGCTGGAGATCGACACCGCCTACGGCCTCGCGCGCGCTGAGCTGCACTGCGCCGAGGAGGGCGTCGCGGTGCTGATGCTCGGGCACGGCGCGGGAGGCGGGATCGGCGCGAAAGACCTGGTCGCGGTCACGCGGGCCGCGCAGGCGGCGGGTGTGCACGTCGCGCTCGTCGAGCAGCCGTACCGGGTGGCGGGCCGTCGTGCCCCGGCTCCCGCCGCACAGCTCGACACCGCCTGGCTCACCATCGCCGACGACGTCTCCGAGCGATTCGACGATCTCCCGCTGGTCTTCGGCGGCCGGTCCTCCGGTGCCCGTGTCGCCTGCCGGACGGCCGCCGCCGGGCAGGCGGTGGCCGTACTCTGCCTGGCCTTCCCCGAGCACCCGCCGGGCAAGCCGGAGAAGACCCGGCAGGGTGAACTGGACGCCGTCGAGGTCCCGACCCTGGTGATCCAGGGTGAGCGTGACCCGTTCGGCTTGCCCAAGGCGGGTCCGCATCACGAGATCGTGGTGCTCAAGGGTGATCACAACCTCAGCGCGGACCTCGAAGGTGTGTCACGCGCGGCTGCCGAGTGGCTCGAACGAGTGCTGCGGCCGCTTACCTGAGAGCCTTCGCCGGGCGTAGTGCACGGTGACGGCCGCGAGCAGCGGTCCCCAGAGCAGCAACGGCGCGTAGCAGGCAGCCATGACGATGCCGTACACCGGCGACTTCTCCCAGCTTCCCGGCGACATCGACGAACCGGCCTCTGCCCAGCCGAACAACGCCTGGAAACCCAGTGCGGTCAGGGCGATCGCACCCGCGGCGGCCGGGATGATCGCCGCGAGCGGCGGGATCGGGCGGCCGCGCACCCCAGGGATCCAGCGCGGCCAGACCTCGCCCCACGGCCGGACGAGACCGAGCGTGAGGAACGCCAGCGTCTCGGCGAGCAGGCTCAATCCGAAGACGTACGCGCTGCCCCAGCCGGGGATGCCGAAGTCGGTCAGGCCCTGGTCGGTGAACCCGACCGGGAGCCCGAGGCCCATCGCCACCCGCCAGAGTCCGGAGGGCAGGGTCGCCAGCAGCGTCGCGTGGGCGGCGAAGTTCGCCCACTTCGGCACGTCGGGCAGTGTCTTGCTCATTGCGTCGCTCCCCAGGAGTTCGTCTCTCGCTTACCGAAGACGATTCCTGAGCGCGGCCACGTGATCTTCCCGCCGCGGACCGACCCCGCTCCCTCTTGAGGGTGAATTCACTCCCGCGTTTAGTCCTCTAGTTGCGGTCCATGCATGCGCAACTAGGGCGGTGTCTCGTGAATAGGTGTGGAGGCGGGTGGCAGCCCGGCACGGGGAGTGGAGGCGAGTCAGGCGGCGATCGGGGCGACGACGGCGCCGGTCAGCCGCACCAGATCACCCGGCGCGAGTTCGACCTCCAGACCACGACGCCCGGCCGAGCAGTGCACGGTCTCGAACCCCGCCGCCGACGCGTCGATCACCACCGGGAGCCGGCTCCGGTGCCCGAGCGGCGAGATCCCGCCGAGCACGTAGCCCGTCGCGCGCCGCACGGCCGCGGGGTCGGCCATCTTCGCCTTCTTCCCGCCGGCGGCGGCCGCGAGGGCCTTCAGGTCGAGCTGCCCGGTGACGGGGACCACGCCGACGGTCAGTTTCCCGTCGACCTCGGCCACCAGCGTCTTGAACACCCGCGCGGGGTCGAGCCCCAATGCCTCGACGGCTTCGAGGCCGTACGACGCGGCCCGTGGATCGTGGTCGTAAGCGTGCAGAACATGCGACACCTTCTGCTTCGCCAGCAGCGCCGTCGCCGGGGTTCCCTTGCCTGCCATGGGCGGGAGTGTACGAACCCGGGGGAATGCATCACCGGTCGCCGCTGTTGGAACGCACGTGCCCACCACACTGGAAGCTCCCCGAATCCTGACCCCGCGCACGCCGGGCGGCCAGGTGATCCGTCCGCGCGTAAACTCGACGACGTCTCATGCGCACAAGCGCATCGACGCCGAGCGGGAAGGGAACGGTTTGCCGAGCACGCAGAATCCTGCGCCGGAAACGGGCACGGACGCCGAAGAGGCGGCCGCGCGGGCCGAGCGCTTCGAGCGGGACGCGATGCCCCTGCTCGACCAGTTGTACTCGGCCGCCATGCGGATGACCCGGAATCCCGCCGACGCCGAGGACCTCGTCCAGGAGACGTATCTGAAGGCGTACGCGGCCTTCGCCTCCTTCAAGGCGGGTACGAACCTCAAGGCGTGGATGTATCGCATCCTCACCAACACCTACATCAACGGCTACCGCAAGCGTCAGCGGCAGCCGGTGCAGCAGCCCACCGAGGAGATCACCGACTGGCAGATCGCCAAGGCGGAGAATCACACCTCCAGCGGGCTGCGCTCGGCCGAGGTCGAGGCGATGGACAATCTGCCGGACGCCGACGTCAAGGAAGCACTGCAGAAGCTGCCGGAGGAGTTCCGCCTCGCGGTCTACCTCGCCGATGTCGAAGGTTTCGCTTACAAGGAGATCGCCGAGATCATGGACACGCCCATCGGCACCGTGATGTCCCGGCTGCACCGCGGCCGTGCCCAGCTGCGTGACCTGCTCGCCGACGTCGCCCGCGAGCGCGGCTTCATCCGCGCGGGTAAACAGCAGGAGGTGGCGGGGCGATGACCGACGACTACTGCAGCGGCGCGGACGACAAGGTCAAATGCGAGGAAGCGCTCGCCGACATCTACCTGCTGCTCGACAGGGAGTGCAGTGCGGAGCGTGACGAGGCCCTGCGCAAGCATATCGAGGATTGCCCGCCGTGCCTCGAGGAATACGGCATCGACGAGCACCTCAAGCAGTTACTGGCCCGGAAATGCGGTGGGGACCACGCGCCGGACGACCTGAAGACCCGGCTGCGGGCGTCGATCCGCCAGACCGTGCAGACCAAGGGCGCGATCACCATCGAGCGCACCGAGGTCAAGATCGAGCAGACTTTCGAATAGCCCTCAAGACACGCGAAGGCCCCCGTACCGGATCGGTGCGGGGGCCTTCGCGTGCCTGATCGATGATCAGGAGTTGGGCTTCTTGCCGTGGTTCGCGCCGTTCTTCTTACGGTCGCGACGCTTACGGGCGCGCTTCGACATTTTTCACTCCTCGTCCAGGTGGCCCTCGCGGGGTGGTACGACACCGCTGGGCCAGTGTCAACCTCTCCAGTGTGTCATGCGGTCACCGGCCTGCTTGGATGGGGACGTGTCCACCCTCTCCGATCTGCTCGCCGAGAACACCGGCATGTCCGGTGAAGCCGCGGACCACCTCCAGACCGTCGTCGCGGAATGGCAGCTGCTGGCCGACCTGTCCTTCGCGGACTTCCTGCTCTGGGTCGCCGTTTCCGAGGAGTTGCGGCCCGACGGCGGCGACTTCGTCTGTGTCGCGCACGCGCGCCCGACGACGGCGCCGACGGCTCATCCGGAGGACGTCGTCGGCTCGCGGTTCACCGAGGACGAGCATCCGCAGCTGGCGAAAGCGATCCGTGAGGTGCGGATCTGCCGCGAAGAGGATCCGCACTGGTACCGCGACCTGCCGATGCGCCGCGAGGCCATCCCGGTGGTGTTCGACGGGAACGCGATCGCCGTCCTGAGCCGCGAGACCAACCTGGCGGCCTCTCGGGTGCCGAGCCCGCTCGAAATCGCCTACCTCGGCAGTGCCGGCGACCTGTGCCAGATGATCGTCGACGGCACCTTCCCCAGCCCCGGGAACCAGACGGACACGCACACCAGCCCCCGCGTCGGCGACGGCCTGATCCGGCTCGACCCGACCGGCACCGTGGTCTTCGCGAGCCCGAACGGGTTGTCGGCCTATCACCGGATGGGGCACGAATCCGACCTCGTCGGGCAGCGGCTCGCCCCGCTGACCAGGTCGCTGATCCGTGACCCGTTCGACGCGACCGAAGTGTCCCACCGGATCATCGAGGCCCTCGACGGCAAGCCGAGCAGCCGTACGGAGGCCGATTCGCGCCGCGGTGCCGTCGTGTTGTTCCGTGCCTTGCCGCTGCGCCCGGCCGGGCAGGCGGCTGGCGCGCTGGTGCTGGTGCGTGACGTCACCGAGGTGAAGCGTCGCGACCGCGCACTGCTTTCGAAGGACGCGACCATCCGCGAGATCCACCATCGGGTGAAGAACAACCTGCAGACCGTGGCGGCGCTGCTGCGGCTCCAGTCGCGCCGGACCTCCAGTGAGGAGGCGCGGCTCGCACTCGGCGAGTCGGTGCGCCGGGTCTCGTCGATCGCGATGGTGCACGAAGCGCTGTCCATCTCCGTGGACGAGCGGGTCGATCTGGACAAGCTGCTCGACAACGTCCTGCCGATGGTCGGCGAGGTCGCGACGGCCGAGTCCCAGGTCGGTCTTTCACGCAAGGGTTCGTTTGGCGTCGTCGTCGCCGAGATCGCGACGCCGTTGGTGATGGTGCTGGCCGAGCTGGTCCAGAACGCCATCGAGCACGCGTTCCCCGGCGGGCGGCCGGGCAAGGTCGAACTCGAGGTGGAACGCTCGGCCCGCTGGCTCGACGTCGTCATCCGCGACAACGGACGCGGACTGCCTTCGGGTTTCTCCCTGGAGCGCAGCGACGGCCTCGGGCTGCAGATCGTGCGGACCCTGGTGGAGTCGGAATTGCGAGGTTCGCTGTCCCTGCGCGGATTGCGTGGTGAGGCCGAGGAATCCGGGGCGCGCCGGGCGGGCACCGAAGCGGCCTTGCGCATCCCGCTTTCCCGCCGTCTGTAGCGGACAGTCCTTTTTGATCGTCCCTTGTGGACAGTCTTATCCGGACACGTTTAAGGGCCGGCGCCTGAAGAGAAGATGGCGCCGGCCCTGCAACGGTTCCGCGGGAGGACTTGAAAGTCCTGCGAAGCCGGACCCCCTCGGGGGCGTGTCAGCCTCGCTTGTTAAGCTCAACTCGGGTAGGTGTCACCTCGCAACGCAGGGCCATACAGCCACTGCGCCGCGGGATTCCCGAAGCTTGGGTGTTGCTTGAGTTTTATGTTTTACAGATGAAGCGTGCTGAGTCTGAGGAAAAACTCAGGCAGAGGTACGCGTGCCGATGTGCGTACGACGGCGCTTCAGGGCCCGTCGCTCGTCCTCGCTCATCCCGCCCCAGACGCCTGCGTCCTGCCCGCTGGCCAAAGCCCAGGCCAGGCAGTCGGAAGCGACGGTGCAGCGGTGGCACACGGATTTCGCCTGAGTTACCTGCGACAGAGCAGGACCGCTGGTTCCCACCGGGAAGAACAGCTCGGGGTCCTCGTCTCGGCAGGCCGCGTCATGGCGCCAGTCCATGTTTCTGAGCTCCTTCATAACGGCGCGGTACTCCGCGCCATAGTCGTCATGGCGGTCGTTTTTTTGGGTGCTTGTGAATGCTTTCACGAAGCACTCGTTTCGACAAGGGTTTTCTGAAGATCGGTGAGTCAGCTCACCCGGCCGAGCGACGCTTCTGACCTGCGGTTTCGTTCCGAAACGGCCCTCCGTTGGGAAGGCCGATGCGGTGAGCGGAGGTTCTGCGTCGATGAGCGGCAGGTTGCACTTTGCCGCAGGCGATCAGTGCTCCGGTGCTCATATGGTCACTGTCAGTGCACCCGGAACGCTGAAGAACTCCACTCGCTTCCGCTGGCCGACAAGGTCGCCGTCCACCTGGAAGTTTACCGGTTCAGCAGCGTCGATGCGGATCATCGGCAGGTCATCGTGACGAAGGAGACGTCGTCCGCGTTGGTTGCTCTTCGTGAGCAGTGCTTGCCGTACATGCTTGAACACGGTGGGCAATCGCAGACCGCTCAACGCGAAAAGGCCCAATCCGGTGTCGAATGAGCTGCCCGGGTTGAGATGGATGGGACGCTCACCCAGGTAACTCCATGGATCGGTGTTCGACACGAACGCGGTCAGCACTTCGGTGGGCTCTTCACCCGGTATCCGCACCGTGAGGGGCGGGCGGCCCAGCGGAGGCCGCATATGCGACGCCACGGCCGCCCTCAGATAGAGGCTCGCGGTGGTCTGTTTGCCCCTTCGTTTGGCGACCCGGCCGACGACGTCGGCGTCCCAGCCCATTCCGGCGTTGAAGGTGAACCAATGGCCGTCGGCGAGCCCGAGGCCGACAGTGCGGCTCCGGTCGCTCTCGATGGCGTTGAGAAGCTGATAGGTCGCTTCCACCGGATCGTGCGAGATGCCCAGCGCCCTGGCGAAGACGTTCGCCGAGCCGCCGGGGACGACACCGAGCATGGGGACGTGGCCGATTTCCGCGGGATCGCCGTCGGCGTCCGCGAGCAGGCCGTTGACGACCTCGTTGACCGTGCCGTCGCCGCCATGGGCGACCACCAGGTCGATCCCGTCACGGGCGGCGGACCTCGCCACGGCCATCGCGTGACCGCGGTAGTCGGTCTCCACCACGTCGAGTTTGACCTGGCTGGCCAGCGCGTGCGCCAGCACGTCACGGCCACCGGCGGTGGTCGAGGTGGCCTGGGGATTCACGACGAGGATGGCACGCACTACCGCAGGGTAAGTGACTTCGGCCCGCAGGGGGGAGCGTCACGTGACGCGAAGCTCAGTGCGCCGGGCAGCACAAAACATCCGGAGCCGGACCCCGAAATGCCCACGCACCTCGGGTCGCGCGTCTGACAAGTGCACCCGGGCCGACCGCCCGCTCATCGACGACTGCCCTCGATTTTTCCCTCTCGGCGGCCAGAGGAAACCGGCCGACCGGGTGGCATACGATCGAAAGTGCTCACGTACGGTGACCCGCCCTGGTGGAGAGCCGTGTCCGGAAGCCTGGAAGGCTGTTTCGCCGTGTCCATCGCCGACAAACTCTCGCCCGCGCCCCGTGAAGTCCGCCTCGCCGGGGTCGTCACCGCGCTGCCCGGGCTCGCCCTCGTCGTGTTCGCGGCCCTCCTGCTGATCAACGGCCAAGCCGGGCCGCGAAATCTGGTGGCCGAGGTCGCCTATTACCTCGTCCTCGCCGCCGGGACACTCGCTTGCGCCGCCGGACTGGTGCTGGGGAAGACGTGGGCGAGGTCGCCGGGCGTCGTCGTCGCGCTGATCCTGGTCGGCGTTGGCTGGTACGGCGCGGGGCCGTCCGGGCAGCCCGGGTGGGGCGTGCCACTGGGGCTGATCGGCGTCGCCGTCCTCGTGCTGCTGTTCCGCCGCCCGTCGCGGGCGTGGGCGCTGGGCCTGCGGGAGGGCGAGACGGAGGAAGAGGCCGCGGAACGCGACGGGGCCGCCGGCCGGGCGGCGCGTCGCGAACGCGAAGAGCGGGATTAGGCGGACCCCAATCCTTGAAAGACTCCTTGAGGGCCACCAGTCACCACGGCGGCGCGTGAAGGCCTCCTTCCCTCGGCTCAGCCGGAGAAACTCGACCTTCACACCTGCCCCAAGTACAGGAAGGCCCCCTTCCTGTACCTAGGCGCAAGGAAGGGGGCCATCACGTACTTCACGCGAGCAACGCCGCAGATGACGCGTAAGTGCTTAAGAGGGGGTTCGCTCTAACCCTCATTACTACTAACGAGTCCTGAGGCCTGGGCCGCGAGAGCCTTCAGTGGCTCGTCGGTGAGCCGGTCCACGGTCCACTCGTCCATCGGCACCGCGCCGAGCGACTTGTAGAAGCCCTGTGCCGGGTTCCAGTTGAGCACGGACCATTCGAGGCGGGCGTAGCCGCGCTCGACGCAGACGGCCGCGAGCGTGGCCAGCAGTGCCTTGCCGAGGCCGGAGCCGCGCTGTTCGGGGCGGACGTAGAGGTCCTCGAGGTAGACGCCGTGCACTCCGCGCCAGGTGGAGAAGTTGAGGAACCAGAGCGCGTAGCCCACGACTTCGCCGCCGGCCTCGGCGACGTGTCCGAACAGTGCGGGTGCCTCGCCGAACAACGCCGAGCGCAGTTGCCCGGGCGTGAGGTGGCACTCGTCGGGGGCGCGTTCGAACTCGGCGAGGTCGTATACGAGCCGGACGACCGCGTCGACGTCTTCTTCCCGGATCCGCCGGATGCGTGCAGTCAGCTCAGCCGCCAACGAAGTGGCTCCTTTGCGGGTGGTGGTGGACAACTCAGTCCTCCGCGGTGGGGAGCAGGTTGAGGTGCTCGATCTGGGGCTCGCCGCGTTCGTCGCCGAGTACCGCGACACCGGCCGGGTCGAGTCCGAAGTGGACTCCGGCGGTGGACGGCAGCCCGACCCAGCGCGCGACCAGTACCCGGCTGAAGTGGCCGTGGCCGACGAGGACCACGTCACCCTCGCCGAGTGATTCCCGGACCCGTTCGATCAGCTTGTCCGCGCGGGCATTGACGTCCTCCGCGCTTTCGCCGCCGGGGATCGGGTGCGTCCAGACCGTCCAACCGGGAACGGTCTCGCGGATGACCGGCGTGCTGACGCCTTCGTAGTCGCCGTAGTCCCATTCGGCCAGTTCTTCGGTGACCTCGTCGACGCGCAGCCCGGCCAGTTCGGCCGTGCGCCGCGCGCGGGTGCGAGGGCTGGACAGGACGAGCGCGGGGTTGCCGCCGAGTACCGCGCGCAGGGTGCCGCCCGCCGCGCGGGCCTGCCCTTCGCCGGCGGGAGTGAGCGGGATGTCGGTGCGTCCGGTGTGCCGTCCGTTGACGGACCACTCGGTCTGACCATGCCGGAGGAGGAAAAGCCGATGAGCCACGGTTGCGAATATAGCCTGCGGTCCGGTTATGCTACTGATGAGTAACATGATGAGGAGACCGTGATGGCGCAGAACCCGACGTACGCGATGTGGAACCGGCTGGCCGGAAAACCGGTCGGGAAGCAGCTCTTCTCCGCGGCGATGTGCCTGCGTGTGCCGTACTTCCGGACCGTGCTCCCGTCGGTGCGCGAGCTGGGCCCCGGCCGGTGCGAGGTCACTTCCCCGAAGTGGTGGGGTGTTCACAACCACATCAAGACTTTTCACGCGATCGCGGCATGCAACCTCGCCGAGATCGCGATGGGCATGCTCGCCGAGGCGACCGTCCCGGCCACGCATCGCTGGCTGCCCAAAGGAATGACTGTCGCCTACTTGGCGAAGGCCGAGACCGGCCTGCGTGCCGTCGCGGAACTGCCGGAGCTGCCGGAATTCGGTGACGAGGGTTTCGAGCTTCCGGTCCCGGTGACGATCACGGACACCCACGGGAAGCCTGTCGTGACCGCGACCATCACCATCTGGGTCACCAAGAATCGGGGCTCGTGAGTGATTTGGGTCGTTAGAACGACCCAAATCACTCACGAGCCCCGACCCCTGCCCCCGGTGCGTCAGAGGGGCTTGAACTGGACGTAGGTCACCTGCTTGAAGGTGTTCTTCCCGCTCGCCGACGGCAGTCCGAGCAGGTGGTCGGCAACGGGCGCCAGCCCGCCGCAGCCCGACGTGCGCGGTAACGCCAGCTGGGTGTCGACGACGCCGAACTTCACGGTCTTCGGGTTCTGCGAGATCACCTCGAACGGCACCGCGGGGTCGTCTTTGACGACCGAGTGGAGTGCCGCGTCAAGTGTCCCGATCGTGCATCCCTTGGGCAGCAAGGGATGCCGCAGAACCGCGTAAAGGTCCAGTTCGCCGCGTCGCTCGTCGTTCGACTGGAAGTCCGAGTAACCGCCGTACTTCAGTTGCATGGTCGCGCCGAAGGAGCCGGGGATCCGGGCGGGCGCGTGGCGCAATTCGCCGAACACCTGCGCGAACTCGCCGTTCACCTTGCCCTCGGAGAACGTCAGCCGCATTTCCCCGATCGGGACGTCGCGGTCGCCGATGGTCAAGACCCCTTGAGAGACAAAGGCTTCGCATCGCCAAGTGCCGGGGTCCGCGTTGGCAGGCGGGGCCGGGCAGGCGGAGAAGTCGAAGGTGGGCAACGGGGACGGCGCCGCGGCCGCGGGCACTGCGGCAAGGGCGGCGATGGCGGCGGCGGACAGCGCGGTGACGGTCGCTGCGAGAAGGCGTCTCATGACTCGAAAGAGTGGTCTGCCGCGGTCTGCGTCACATCGGGGAAATCCCCCAGGGGACCCCGGAGATCACCACGTTCGAGTGAAAATTAACAGTGTTTACCCAGCTGACGCGAATCTCCTTCGGATTCTGTCTTGAAGGTCGCGGAAGGGCCGGGCGATCATCGGCCCATGTCCCCACTGTCGCGCCGCAAGTTCCTCGGGTTCACCGCGCTCAACTCCGCCGCCGCTCTCGGGCTCACCACGATTTCCACCGCGCGAGCCGAAGAAACGTCCTCCGGCTTCTCGCCTGCCGTGGTCATCGGCACCGGTTACGGCGCCGCCGTCACCGCACTCCGCCTCGGCGAGGCCGGGATCCCCACGGTCATGCTCGAAATGGGCAAGTTGTGGAACAGCCCCGGCCCCGACGGCAAGGTCTTCTGCGACATGCTCCGGCCAGACAGGCGGGCTATGTGGTTCAAGGACCGCACCCAGGCGCCACTCGCGTCCTTCCTCTGGCTGGATCTGGCCAATCGGGACATCAAGCGGTACCCCGGTGTCCTCGACAGGGTGAACCATGGCGACATGTCCGTCTACGTCGGACGAGGGGTCGGCGGCGGTTCCCTGGTCAACGGCGCGATGGCCGTGACGCCGAAGCGTTCGTACTTCGAGGAGATCCTCCCCGCCGTCGACGCGGACGAGATGTACGGAACGTACTTTCCCCGCGCCAATCAGGCCCTCGGCGTGAACAACATCGACCCGCGCTGGTTCGAAACCTGCCGTTCCTACCGCTACGCGAGGGTTTCGCGGAAGTCGGCCGCGCGGGCGGGACTCAAGACGGTGTTCGTGCCGAGTGTCTACGACTTCGAGTACATGAAGCGGGAAGAAGACGGCACGGCGCCGAGGTCCGCGCTCGCGTCGGAGGTCATCTACGGCAACAACCACGGCAAGCGTTCCCTCGACAAGAGCTACCTCGCGGCCGCGCTGGGTACCGGCAACGTGACCATCAAGACGCTGCATGAGGTCCGCGGAATCACCCGGCAGTCTGACGGCACCTACGTCCTCGCTGTCCACGAGACGTCCGAAGACGGCACTGTCGTGGCGAGGAAACAACTCGGCACCCAGTACCTGTTCCTCGGCGCCGGCAGCCTCGGCTCGACGGAACTCCTGGTGCGGGCCAGGGAAACCGGGACGTTGCCCGAACTGGACGACGAGGTCGGCCGGGGCTGGGGGACCAACGGCAACGTGATGCTCGGCCGCGCCAACCACGCCTGGGACCTCGGTGGTTCCTTGCAGTCGGGGATGCCCGCGCTCGGCATCGACGCTTGGGACGACCCGGTGAACCCGGTCTTCGCCGAGGTCGCACCGGTGCCCGCCGGGATCGAGACGTGGCTGAGCCTGTACCTGGCGATCACGAAGAACCCCGAACGCGGCCACTTCACCTACGACGCCGCGAGCGATTCCGCGCGGCTGCGCTGGAGCGCGTCGCAGGGGCAGCCGTCGATCGACGCGGCGAAGTCGTTGTTCGACAAGGTGAACCGGGCGAATCGCACGGTCTACCGGAGTGACCTGTTCGGGGATACGCGGTCGTTCGAGAACCGGTTCACCTATCACCCGTTGGGCGGGTTGGTGCTGGGTAAGGCCACCGACCTGTACGGCCGGGTCAAGGGCTACCGGAACCTCTACGTGACCGACGGTTCGCTGATCCCGGGCAGCACCGGGGTGAACCCGTTCGTGACGATCACCGCGCTGGCGGAGCGGAACGTGGAACGGGTCCTGGCCGAAGACGGCCTGCGCTAGCTTCCCGCCCGCAGCTTTTCGTAGTAGGCGACGCATTCGTCGTACCGCGGCAGGATCCCCTGGTCCAGCGCCTCTTTGAAGCCGGGTGCGTCAGTGTCCTTTTCGGACAGTACGGGCTCGATGTCCCGCGGCCACGGCAGTGCGAGGTCGGCGTCGAGCGGGTTGATGCCGTGCTCGCCTGTCGGGTTGTACGGCTCCGAACAGATGTAGGTCATGACCGTGTTGTCTTCGAGTGCGACGAAGGCGTGGCCGAGTCCTTCGGCGAGGTAGACCGATTTGTACTCGGCGCCGTCGAGCAGCACGGACGTCCACTCGCCGAACGTCGGCGAGCCGACACGAAGGTCGACGATCACGTCGAGCAGCGAACCGTTCGGGCAGTACACGTATTTCGCCTGCCCGGGCGGGGTGTCCGCGAAGTGCAGGCCGCGGATCGTCCCCCGCCGGGAAACACTGGTGTTGATCTGGGCCAGGCGAAGCGGGTGTCCCACCGCTTCGGTGAAGGACTCCGCTTGGAACGGTGCCACGAACAGGCCGCGGTGATCGGGAAAAACGCGCGAGGTGAACTCGAAGGTATCGGGGATGCTGAGGCGCCTGGCTTGCATGCGCTTCATGCTAACGGGGTCTTACCAAACCGGATGGACGTCTTGCGAAACGGCTCTTGAGCTGCGAAAAGCCGGGCCCGTTTGTGACATCAACCGCACCAGAGGGGCACACTGGTCCGTAGTCCTGTCACAATGATCTGACCGCCGCGTCCGCGGCCGTCGCCACACCCACGGCACCGATGGCCGATTGGACGCTTCGCCGACAGGCCGGCGCTACCGCGCTGGGCTGCCGTGTCGGAGGACGAGTTACCGCAGGTGGCCGGGCCATGCCCTTTTCGGCCTGCCCATCTATCAGTTCCCCCGCTCGCAGTCCCAGGAGAATCCAGTGACCTACGCACGAATCGAGCCTTCGCCGTCTCCCGATACGGCGGAAGCAATGACGGGAACCACGATGACCACGCCAGTGACCGACGCCGAGATCTTCGCCGGACACGAGGGCGGCAAGCTCTCCGTGGCCGCGACGCGCCCGATCTCCTCGCCCCGTGACCTTTCGGTCGCGTACACGCCTGGGGTGGCGAAGGTGAGCCTGGCGATCGCCGAGGACGCGGCCAAGGCGAAGCGGTACACGTGGGCGGACAGGCTGGTCGTGGTGGTCAGCGACGGTACGGCGGTGCTCGGCCTCGGTGACATCGGCGCGAGCGCTTCGCTGCCGGTCATGGAGGGCAAGTCGGTCCTGTTCAAGACCTTCGGCGGGCTTGACTCGATCCCGCTGGTGCTCGACACCACCGACGTCGACGAGATCATCGAGACCCTGGTCCGGCTGCGCCCGTCGTTCGGCGCGGTGAACCTGGAGGACATCTCGGCGCCGCGCTGCTTCGAGCTGGAGGAACGCCTCAAGGAGGTCCTCGACTGCCCGGTCATGCACGACGACCAGCACGGCACGGCGATCGTCACGCTGGCCGCGCTGCGTGGGGCGAACGAAGTCCTCGGCAAGGACATCGCGGGCCAGCGCGTGGTCGTCTCCGGAGCGGGCGCGGCGGGCGTTGCCTGCGCCAAGATCCTGCGGAACGCCGGCGTCGCGGACGTCACGGTGCTCGACTCGCGCGGCATCATTCACGAAGGTCGTGAGGGCCTGAACCCGATCAAACAGAAGCTGGCCGAGACCACCAACGCGGCGGGCCTGCGCGGCGGCCTCGGAGAGGCGCTGAAGGGCGCAGACGTCTTCCTCGGCCTGTCCGGCGCGACCATCGACGAGTCCCTGCTCGCCGGGATGGCCGATGACGCGATCGTGTTCGCGCTGTCCAACCCGGACCCCGAAGTTCACCCGGCCGCGGCGTCGCGGTACGCCAAGATCGTGGCGACCGGGCGCAGCGACTTCCCGAACCAGATCAACAACGTGCTGGCGTTCCCCGGCGTCTTCCGCGGTGCGCTCGACTCCGGCGCGCGGGCGATCACGGAGAACATGAAGCTGGCCGCGGCCGACGCGATCTTCTCGGTCGCGCAGGACGACCTCGGCCCGGACCGCATCGTCCCGAGCCCGCTGGACCCGCGTGTCGCACCCGAGGTTGCCGCCGCGGTCGCGAAGGCCGCCGAGGCCGACGGCGTGGTGTGACCGGTACTTTCACGCTCGCTCAAATGCTTATGAACGGCCCGTTCCTTGCGAATTTCGCAAGGAACGGGCCGTTCATGGCATCCGGGGCCGGAGTTGGTCAGCCGGTCGGGATGGCCAGATCGGCGCCGGGGGCGAGGAGGGAACCGGTCAGCTTTGAACCGGGCGCGTAGATCGTGCAGAGCACAGTGCGCACGCCGTGCTCCCAGCCGACGCGATCGGAGGCCGCGTGGCTCAGGTAGACGTCGCCATCGACCGCGTCGAGCCGGGGGTTGTCCACGTTCTTGGCCACGATCCGCTCGCACTGGGTCGAGGCGTCCGCCTTCAGTTTCTCTTCACCGGGCCAGGGACCGTCCTGCGCGATGAAGGCCCCGACCACCTCCGAGCTGTGCGTGCCACCGCACGCGCTGAGCTCGATACTGGTGAAAGTGACGTCGATCGCGGCCTGCTCGAAGCAATCACCCGGCTTCAAGGTGCATACGTTGGCGTAACCGGGCGAGGGGGCCGCGCAACCCTGGCTCGGCGGGTTCGCGGTGAAGTGATTCGGATTCGCCAGGGTGTTCCCGAGCAGGGCGACCCAGCCGACGGTCCAGACCCCTGCCGCCGCCAGGCCACCGATCGCCAGTCCCCGGCCCGGCCGCTTCCCCGGACCGGTCTGGGTGAGCGCGACGATGCCCAAGATGATCGCGGGCACTACCGACAGCGGCAAGCAACCGATCAGGCCCAATACGAGCGCGGCTATCGCCAGGCCACTGGTCTTGTGTCGCGGCCCGGGATGGCCGGGTGGATGGGGAAACCCGTACGGCGGAGCGGGCGCGGGACCTGCCATCGGATGGCCGGTCGGTGGCACCGGAAAGAACGGCCCGTGCCCACCGCTCGGTCCGTGCGGTTCGTTCATGGAGCCGAAGCTATTCAGGGCTCATGAAGTTCCGATGACACGGCGCCGGCACCGAATGGGGCCGCGAGATCAGGAAGCGCGTACCTCAGCCGAGCAGCTCGGCGAGACGGTGCCGGGGCAGGTCGATCAGCCGCGCGTCCGTCAGGTCCGACGGGACATCCAGTGAGACGTTCGCCAGCCGGGCGTGTGCCCTGGTCAGCAACTCCTCGGGATGGTCGACGGCGTCAGCGACGACGATGGCATGCCGGTTGTCCGGAGTGCTCCGCAGCAGCCGCAGTTTGTACTTCGCCCCGACCAGCCGGTTGAGCGCGCCCTGCGCCTCGGCGTTCGTCAGGTCCGGATGCGAGTTGGGGACCAGCAGCGCCAGCCGTCTCGCGTTCGTGCCCAGCAGCGTCCGCAGCAGCCACGGTCCCGGATCGGCGGAGAGGTCCATCGCGACCGCGTCACCTTCCGGCCCGGACACCGACCAGTCGACCGGCCGCGACTCCAGCGCCAGCCCGCCTTCGGTGGCGATCTCGTGCAGTTTGTCCAGCAGCGACGGCTTGGCCACGCCGGCGGACTCCACCGACTGCGGGCCGTGCGTGTAGATCGCGGCCTTTCCCTTGCCACCGCGGTTCCTCTTCGACTTCGCGGTCGGCTGGCAGACGTACAGATCCGCCGCGCTCCCGATCGCCTGCGCGCCGAAGTAGCGGTTGAAGTCCGGCAGGATCGCCTCGAAGGTCAGCCCGAGCGTCGCGAGCGCCCGCTGTACCTGTGCGCCCAATGCGGGATGACGGGGGCTGTAGCCGTAAGCGAGCAGTAGTCGCCCGTCCGAGGGTTCGGCGAGTGCCTGGACGCCACGCGCGGCGAACAACCCCATTCCTTCGGGGGTGTAAGGCGGATCACTGAACACGAGATCCATCCGCCCGGCCACGGTGGGTGGCAAGCCGACCCGCAGATCCGTGTGCAGGGTGCGGATGGACCGCTCGCTGAGTTCGTCGATGTAGGCCAGCACCCGGTCGTCGATGTCGACGACGGTGAGGTCGGCGTCGGGCCGCAACGTGCGCACGGCCAGCGAAGTGAGGTCATGGTCGCCGAGGAACAGCAGCTTCGCCGTGCCGAGGTCGTAGCGCTCGTCCAGCCACAGCGCGCGCTTCAGCACGGTGTCCGGCGTCGCCTGCACGTGGTCGAGCGCGGTCAGCGGCGACGGCACGTTCTCGACGTAGCTGGTGATGGTCTTCAGCAGGTCGGGGTCGGGTTTCCGGTCCTTCGCCTCGAAACGCGCGTACTTCTCACGGGTGGCGGGGGCCAGCCGGTAGCGTGATTCCTCCCGTTCGAGGTCGTCGCCGAGCGCGTCCAGGACGTCTTCGACACTCCGGCGTGGCGCGGCACTGATCCGGACCAGCTCGCCGAGGTCACGCCACTCCGTCCGGAGCAGGGAAATCACCTGATGGAGCGGTCGCACGTGGACACCGTGCGCCGCCAAGACGTCATCGACGAGAGAACTCACGGCTCGCAGCCTAGTGACCCGATCCCTGAGACACCGTGCCAACAGGCAGGATCTGGGCTACGGTTTTTCGACCAGACATGGGGAGAGACACGTGACTATCGAGTTCCGTGGCGTGACCAAGCGGTATCCGGACGGGACGGTCGCGGTCAACGACCTGAACCTGACCGTGGAGGACGGCACCATCACCGTCTTCGTCGGGCCGTCGGGCTGCGGCAAGACGACGTCGCTGCGGATGATCAACCGCATGGTCGAGCCGACTTCGGGCAGCGTGCTGCTCGACGGCAAGGACGTCAGCGACGGCGACCCGGCGCTGCTGCGCCGCGGCATCGGCTACGTCATCCAGCACGCCGGCCTCTTTCCACACAGGACAGTCCTGGACAACGTCGCCACCGTGCCGCTGCTGTCCGGCTGGGACAAGGGCAAGGCCCGCAAACGCGCGGCCGAACTCCTGGAGACCGTCGGGTTGCCGTCGGAACTCGGCAAGCGGTACCCCGCCCAGCTTTCCGGCGGCCAGCAGCAACGCGTCGGCGTCGCCAGGGCGCTCGCGGCGGATTCGCCGGTGCTGCTGATGGACGAGCCGTTCTCCGCCGTCGACCCGATCGTCCGCGAGGAACTGCAGGACGAACTGCTGCGCCTGCAGTCGCAGCTGGGGAAGACGATCGTATTCGTCACCCACGACATCGACGAGGCCGTGCGGCTCGGCGACAAGATCGCGGTGCTCCGCGTCGGCGGCGTGCTCGCGCAGTACGGCACGCCGTCGGACGTGTTGCGCCACCCCGTCGACGACTTCGTGGCGTCGTTCGTCGGCAAGGACCGCGGCTATCGCGGGCTTTCCTTCCTTTCCGCGGACGGGATCGTCGTCGAAGACGTCGAGCGTGTCGAGGTCGGCGAGCCATCGCCGGGTCCGTCCGGTGAATGGCGGGTCGCCGTCAACGCGGGCGGGCAGCCGCGTGGCTGGCTCCGGCCCGGCTCCACTGTGGACGGTGCGCTGACCGAAAGCGACCTCGTCGCGGGCGGATCGCTGTACGTACAGGGAACCCCGGTCCGGGGCGCGCTCGACGCGGCGTTGTCGTCGCCCGCGAGTCTCGGTGTCGTCGTCGACGCGGACCACAAGGTCCTCGGCGTGGTCAGAGCCAAGCAGGTTCTCGAAGTGATCGAAGCGCTGCCACTGGGTTCCTGATGGGGGACTTCTTCGCGGAACTCGGCCGCTACCTCGGCAGCGCCAACAACCGCTCGCAGTTCTTCGGCGACCTGCTCGACCACATTTACCTTTCGCTGGTCCCGCTGGTGCTGGGCCTGGTGATCGCGGTGCTGGCAGGTTGGCTCGGCCACCGGTTCGCACCGGTGCGTTCGGTGCTGCTGGTCGTGTCGAACCTGCTGTACACGATCCCGTCGCTGGCGTTGTTCGTGGTGATCCCGGGGATCATCGGCTCGAAGATCCTCGACAGCGGCAACGTGATCGTCGCGCTGACCGTCTACACCTCCGCCTTGCTGGTGCGCCCGGTGCTGGACGCGCTCGACGCCGTCCCACCGCATGTCGTCGCGGCGGCGACCGCGGTCGGCTACAAACCCACACGCAAGTTCCTCACCGTGGAACTGCCCCTTTCGGTGCCGGTGCTCGCCGCCGGGGTCCGGGTGGCGTCGGTCAGCAACATCAGCCTGGTGAGCGTCGGCGCGCTGATCGGCACCGGCGGCCTCGGGGTGCTGTTCACCGACGGTTTCCAGCGTGAGTACTTCTCGCCGATCGTCGTCGGCATCGTCGCGACGCTGTTGCTGGCGCTGATCGTCGACCTGGTGCTGGTGCGGTTGCGGAAACTCCTCACACCCTGGGACCGGGTGGCGACCACGGCGGGGGCGAAATGATCGGCGACGTCCTGAACTGGTTTGGCGACCCGGCGCATTGGCAGGGCACGGACGGCGTCCTCAACCGGCTGCTGCAGCATCTCGGCTACACCTTGCTGGCGCTGGTCTTCGCGCTGATCATCGCGGTCCCGCTCGGGCTCTACGTCGGGCACACCGGCCGCGGCGCGGTGCTGCTGGTCAGTGGCGGCAACGCCATCCGCGCACTGCCGACACTGGGGCTGGTGACCTTCCTGTTCCTGCTGATCACCGAGAGCACCACCTCGACGATCATCGGGCTCGTGGTGCTCGCGATTCCGCCGATCCTCGCCGGGACGTACGCGGGCCTGCAGGCGACCGATCACGGCGTCGTCGACGCGGCGCAGGGCATCGGGATGACCGGCTGGCAACGATTGTGGAAGGTCGAGGTGCCCATTTCGCTGCCGCTGGTGCTCGGCGGGGTGCGGAACTCGGTGCTGCAACTCGTGGCGACGGCGGCGGTGGCCGCGTACGTCGGACTCGGTGGCCTCGGGCGGTTCCTGCTCGACGGACTGGCCATTTTGGACTATCCGCAGGTGGTCGCGGGCGCCGTGCTGACGACGTTGCTCGCCGTGGCGCTGGATCTCGTCCTGGCGGGTGTGCAGCGAGCGCTGGTGCCCAAGGGAGTGCGGCTGGCGCAGCTCGCGAGCGGGAAGAAGGCGAAGGTATGAGGCGGACGGTGGCGGCACTGTTCGCCGGGATCGCTTTGCTGGCAGTGCTTTCGGCGGGGTGTGGTAACCCGCTGGCGGGTGGCGCCGAGGGCGGTGCGACCGGCGACATCATCATCGGCGCGTCCGACGTCGGGGAAAGCCTGCTGCTGGCCCAGATCTACGCCGGAGCGCTGCGCAACGCGGGTGCGGAGAACGTCACCGTGCGCCCGCCGGTCGGCAGCCGCGAAGTCGTCGTCAAGGCACTGCAGGACAAGTCGCTTTCGGTGGTGCCCGACTACAGCGGGAACCTGCTGCGGTACTTCGACAAGGAGACGCAGGCGACCACGCCGCAGGACGTCTACGCGCAGTTGAAGCAGAAGCTGCCGTCCGGGTTCGAGGTGCTCGAACAAGCGCCCGCCGAGGACAAGGACCTTCTGGTGGTGCGGAAGGAACTCGCCGATTCCGGGGTGAAGACCTTCTCCGATCTCGGAGCGCGGTGCAAGGATCTCGTCTTCGGCGGCCCCGGCCAGTGGAGCAGCCGCTGGAAGGAAAAGATCAAAACGCTCTACGGCTGCGAGTTCAAGGAGATCCGGACGACCGACACCGGCGGTCCGGTCACGGTCGCCGCGCTGAAATCCGGCGGCATCCAGGTCGCGGACCTGTTCAGCACGTCGTCGACGATCGCCGCGAACGGGTTCGTACCGCTGCGGGACGACAAGAACATGTTCCCCGCACAGAACATCGTGCCACTGGTGGCGAAGGGGACGTTGTCGCCGAAGGAGGTCGACGCGCTGAACCGGGTTTCGGCGGCGCTCACCACCGATCAACTGACCGAGTTGAACGTCCAGTTCAGCGAAGAGAAGCGCAACCCACTCGACGTCGCCGAGGAGTTCCTGCGCCGCAACAACCTCCTCGCCCCCTCCTGACCCCTCGCGCAATTATTGAGGGTTAAGGCAAAGGTGGTGCCTTTGGTTGAGGTGGTGCCTGGGTGGCGCGGGCGCCGCACTCGCGTGCGGAGTCAAGGCATAACGCACGAACTATCGCAACTAGAGGACTAATTGCGGGAAGTCAGAGGCGATCGAAGGCGGGGGCGTAACGGAAGTCGCCTCGGAGATCTTCGGTGTACGCGGCCAGGGTGCGGACCTGGAAATGCGGCGCCCATTCCGCGACCGGCGGCGTGATTCCGAACGACTCGGCGAGTACGAAGCCGAAGCGGGAGTAGTAGTTCGGGTCGCCCAGCAGGACGACGGCGCCGTAGCCGAGCGCGTCGGCCGCGCCGAGCACCGCGTGCACGAGAGCCGAGCCGACACCGGACTTGTGGTGTGCGGGCAGGACTCCGAGCGGGCCGAGTCCGACCGTCGACTTCTCGTCGGTGCCGAGCCGGGACGGGCTGCAGCAGACATGCCCGACGACTTCGCCGTCGCGTTCGGCCACGATGGACAGTGCGCCGATCAGATCGCCTTCGCCCCGGAGTTCGTCGACGAGTTTCGCCTCGACCACCGGGACACTGCGTTTCGCGAACGCCGCCAGATGTACGGCGTGGATGGCCTCGTGGTCGGCCGGGGTTTCTTGTCGGAGCAGCATGCGGCGAGTGTGCTCCCTCCGAAGGTAGGATGGAAATCGTTTTCCGCTCCGGCAGGTCGCGACTTTAGTAGGCGGCCATCCGGGTGTACTTGCACAGCGGTGAAACGACCGGTCGGCGGGAAAGTGACCACTGGATGTGCGGATCCCCAATTCTTCGTGGGCCGTACGGCGCAAAACGCGACTAAAGGCGGGGGCTGAATGGTGCCCGGCCGCACCGGCTGTGTCCCCAATACTATCGAGATGTCCGTAACGCAAGGTCTTCCTTGGGGTGAACTCGCGACTTAGTCTCAGCCTGCGCTCCTAAGTGGAACGCGCTTCACCTCTGAGAACACCCCAAACGATCCGGCGGGCCGCGTCATGCCCGTGGGTCGACCCTGCCTGGGAGGAATATCTTGAACAATTCCCTGGGAACCCTGAAGAGACGACTGCCCGTATTCGGTGTGGCGGCGGCTGTCGCCGTCCTGACCGCACTCGGCGGCGCCACCGTCGCTTCGGCCGCTGAAGGTTCGATCGTCAACGCCGGCAGTGCCAAGGCGATCAAGGACAGTTACATCGTCGTGCTGAAGGACGGCACGTCGGTCGAAGCCGCATCGAAGAGCCTGACGAACCGTCACGGCGGCACGGTCGAGAAGACTTTCGTGTCGTCGGTGCGCGGCTTTTCCGGCGCACTGACCGAAAAGCAGGCGAAGCGCGTCGCCGCCGATCCCTCGGTGGCCTACGTGGAGCAGAACCAGACCGTTTCGGTCTCGACGGATCAGCTGAACCCGCCTTCGTGGGGCCTGGACCGGGTCGACCAGCAGAGCCTTCCGCTGGACCAGAAGTACAGCTACAGCACCACGGCGTCGAACGTCACCGCGTACGTCGTCGACACCGGCATCCTCACCACGCATCCCGACTTCGGCGGGCGCGCGACCCACGGCCGTGACACCGTCGACAACGACAACGACGCCACGGACTGCAACGGCCACGGCACCCACGTCGCCGGCACCATCGGCGGTACCGCGCACGGTCTGGCCAAGGGCGTCAAACTCGTCGCCGTCCGCGTGCTGAACTGCTCCGGTTCCGGCACGACCGCCGGTGTCGTCGCCGGTATCGACTGGGTCACCGCGAACGCCGTCAAGCCCGCCGTCGCGAACATGAGCCTCGGTGGCGGTGCTTCGGCGACCCTCGACCAGGCCGTCCAGCGGTCGATCGCGTCGGGCGTCACCTTCGGCGTCGCGGCCGGTAACGACTACGGCGCCGACGCGTGCAACACCTCCCCGGCCCGCACGCCCGAGGCGATCACCGTCGGCTCGACCACCAACACCGACGCCAAGTCCGACTTCTCCAACATCGGCACCTGCCTCGACATCTTCGCGCCGGGCAGCGGCATCACGTCGGCGTGGCTGAACAACGGCACCAACACCATCAGCGGTACTTCGATGGCGACTCCGCACGTCGTCGGCGCGGCGGCCCTGTACGCCTCCGCCAACCCGACGGCCACGCCGGCGCAGGTCCGTGACGCGCTGGTCAACGCAGGCACCAAGGGCAAGGTGACCAGCCCCGGCGCCGGTTCGCCGAACGTGCTGCTCTACACCGGTACCGGCGGCCCCGGCCCCGAGCCCACCCCCTGTGGCACGCAGACCAGCAACGCCGCCGTCCCCATCCCCGACGCCGGTGCCGCGGTGACCAGCACGGTCACCGTCGCCAACTGCGCCCGCAACGCCTCAGGCACCACCAAGGTCGCGGTGAACATCACGCACACCTACGTCGGTGACCTCGTCATCGACCTGGTCGCGCCGGACGGCACCGCGTACCGCCTGAAGGGTTCGAGCAACGACTCGTCCGACAACATCAACACCACGTACACCGTCAACGCCGCGGCCGAGGCCGCGAACGGCGCCTGGAAGCTGAAGGTGCAGGACGTGTACCAGGTCGACACCGGCACGCTCAACAGCTGGTCGCTGACCCTCTGATCCACCACTGAAGTACGTGAAGGCCCCCTTCCTCCTGCTGGGAAGGGGGCCTTCCGGTGTTCGATTCGGCACCCCCAGCAGCCTTCCGGGATTAGGCGACGACCTGGACCTGCACCTGTCCGGTCGGCCCGTCGCCGAACGGGTTCTCCCAGCCTTGCCATTCCGCGGCGAGGACGTAGAGCGAACGTCCGTCCTCGCCGCCGAGCGCGCACGCGAAGCAGCCTCGATCGGCTTCGACCTTCTGAAGCACTTCGCCACCTTCGCGGACGCGGACGCAGTACTTGCCGCCGACGTCCGCGTACCAGACGGCCCCCTCGGCATCGAGGCAGATGCCGTCGGGGTGATCGCCGCCGAGTTCGGCCCACACCCGCCGTCCGGACAGCGAGCCGTCTTCGGCGATGTCGAACGCGGTGAGCCGGTTGCCATACGACTCGGCGACGATCAACGTCGAATCGTCGGGCGTGATGGCCATGCCGTTGCCGAACAGGATCTCGTCGGCGACCTGGCGCACTTCGCCGTCCGGGGTGACGACGGCGACGACGCCGGGCGCCTGGAGGTCATGGAAGCCGTTGACGAAGGCGTTGCCGCGGCTGTCGACGACGAGTTCGTTCCAGAGCGCCGCTACCGGGGACAGATCGGCGTAGGTGCTCAGATCCGCGTTCAGCAGGCGTGCTTCCGGGCCGGAAACGATCAGGAGACGGCCGTCGGGGAGCCAGTCGATCGAGATCGGCATGGTGGTCGGGACGGTCGCGATGACCTCGCTCTCGCCGTCCGGAGTGACGGCGAGGATCTGGCCGGTGCCCCAGTTCGCCAGCCACAGACGGCCGTCGTGCCAGCGGGCGGATTCGGGGAGCATGAGGCCGTCGAGCAGGGTTTTCATGGTGTCTCCTTCGTTCGTTTACCCCTATACGAACGGGATCCGCCGGTTTCGACACCCCAGATGCCGTGAAGGCCTCCTTCTCTAAAGGCCGGTTTCTGCCCTGCGCAAACGCGCTGGATGGGCTCGTGACCAGCGAAAATCGATCCTGTTAGTACCGGTCGTTACCGGCCCTTATCGGTGCTCCTGTGTACCCAGCGCGTACCGGTACACAAGTAATAGGCCCCACCTTTGCCCAGATGAGGGTGTATTGCTCGGTGGGCTTAGAGGTTCTCCGACCAGGCGACTACCTTCGGACGTTCGCCGCCTGCGGCCATGAACTCGTGCGCGGCCTTCCGGGCGTCCGCGATGGGAACTTCGGCAGTGGCGGGGAACTCGCGCGCGTTACCCATGTAGACATAGATGACGTCTTCGGAGGCCGTTTCCGGGCCGTGACTGACACAGCCGCGTCGATACTGGCCGCCTGCGAAGTAGAGGGCACCGCGTGCGCGCTCGGCGTGTAGACCGACGTCGAGCATGCCCCGCCGGGGGTCGCCGTGGATCACGAGCTGCGCGACCTGAGGGCTTCCGGTGGCCGCCACATTGTCGAGCACGGCGTCTAGCTCGGCAGGTGTGCTGACCGTCGTCGGCGTGTTCGCGGACCAGTCGTAATAGACGTCTACTTCCACCACGGGGTGGCTCCTCCTTGGAAGGTTTCTTCGGTCTCGGTGCCGTCTGGCGCGATTCCGTACACGGTGAGCGCGGAGCCCTCTGGCAGGAGTGCGGTGACCAGGGTTTCACACCCGTAGATGCCTCGGCACGGTGCGTAGTTGATTACGACGCTTGCGTTGGTGATGCCGGACGCTGCCATATGGGCCGCTAATTTTGTCTCGACGTCGGCAACCGCGCTTGGCATTCCGGGGATGTCGAGCGCTTCAAGTCGGCGTTGCGCTTCGGCCGCCATCTCGTCTCGACCGCTCACAATCGGCGTCACGTCCTGCCCACTGCCCGCGAACCATCTGCCATGAGTCTTCCGGCCCAGTTCGCCGGGCTTGATTGGTGGTGGTAGTTCCTGCCGTAGTGCTTCCGCGCGCTCGTGGGCCGGAGCGACTGCCTCGTGTCCTGTGGTGTGCACACCAGGCCGGACACGGGCTCGATTCTCCCACTTCGGACGCGTGACCTCGTTGTTTGCCGGTGCCACCGACACGCCTATGGTGTCCAGATACGCCGAGATGTTCGCCTTGACGGTCCTGAAGTGGCTGACTGCCTGCTCTGCGGACCGGCGTAGCTCGTCGTACAGCTCCGGCAGGGCGCCTATCTCAGGGTCAGCGGTGCCATAGACAGCCTGCCCCAGATGCGAGGCAGACTCTCCGAAGCCCCCGGCGGCCTCTTGTGTTGCCTGCTCTGCCTGCTCAAGGGACGTGATGGCGGCGCCGAGTGCTGCGGCGACCGCTTCGATATCGCTCAAGCCGCAACCCCCTGCCGTGGATCATGACACGAGCCTCTGACAGGGGCGGGTGATAGAGGCACGGGCCACGGACACTGTTGACAGCGCATAGCGGGCTACTCACAGAAGCCCTCTCTGCGAACTGCGCTCCAGCGCAAGTTCGCACCGATGGTCAGGGCTGGCACATCGTGTTAACCAACGCCAAGGGCGGCCTGCTCGCGCCGGGCGCGTGGAACCGGGACGTCTGGCACCCCGCGATCAAGGCGGCATGACATCCGGCGGCGCCTACGGTATCCACAACTTTCGGCACTACTTCGCGTCCCGGTTGATAGAAGGCGGCCCCGGTCACCGTGGCGCGTCCATGGAGCAGGTCCGCGACTATTTGGGACACGCTTCCATCGTCACCACGAGCGCGCCCGTGCGCTCATGGATGACCTGTTCTCCGCTGTTGTGTACTCGTTGCGTAGCTCCGAAGGCCAGTAGCCGTGTTAGCGCAGGTCAGACGGCTACCGGCCCCGGAGGTGCTGAAGGCCTCCTTCTCTACCTTGAAAGTAGGGAAGAAGGCCTTCACGGACGGTCAAGCGATCAGTCGAAGGCCCGCGCGATGAGCGCCTTCTGCTCGACCTCGTGCACCTTGGACGAACCGGCCGACGGGGCGGCCATCGGACGGCGCGACACGACGTCCAGGCTGGAGAACACCTCCGGCAGCTTCCGCGGCAGGTTCAGGCCGAAGAACGGCCACGCACCCTGGTTCTCCGGCTCCTCCTGGACCCAGACCGCGGGAGCGCCGTTGTAGCGCTCGAGCGCCGCCAGCAGCTTCTTCTTCGGCAGCGGGTAGTACTGCTCGACCCGCACGATCGCGATGTCGTTCGCCTCGCGCTTCGTCCGCTCGGCCACCAGCTCCCAGTACAGCTTGCCCGACGTCAGGAGCACCTTGCGCACCTTGGCCGGGTCGACGACGGCGTCGTCGATGACCGACATGAACTTCGTCTGGCCGGTGAAGTCCTCGACCGCCGAGGTGGCGGCCTTGTTGCGCAGCATCGACTTGGGGGTGAAGACCACCAGCGGCCGGTTGACTCCGTCGAGGGCGTGACGGCGGAGGAGGTGGAAGTAGTTCGCCGGGGTCGACGGCACCGAGACGGTCATCGAGCCCTCGGCGCACAGCGAGAGGAAGCGCTCGATGCGCCCGGACGTGTGGTCCGGGCCCTGGCCCTCGTGCCCGTGCGGCAGCAGCAGCACGACGTCCGACAGCTGGCCCCACTTGGCCTCGCCGGAGGAGATGTACTCGTCGATGACGGTCTGCGCGCCGTTGACGAAGTCACCGAACTGCGCTTCCCACATGACCAGCGCTTCGGAGTTGGCCACCGAGTAGCCGTACTCGAAGCCGACGGCCGCGTACTCGGACAGCGCCGAGTCGTAGATCATCACGCGGCCCTGGCCCTCGGCCAGGCTCGCCAGCGGGGAGTACTCCTGGCCGGTCTTGCGGTCGATCAGCACCGAGTGGCGCTGGGTGAAGGTGCCGCGGCGGGAGTCCTGGCCGGACAACCGCACGAGGCGGCCTTCCATGGCCAGCGAACCGAAGGCGAGCAGTTCGCCGTACGCCCAGTCGATGCCGCCTTCGCGGGACATCTTGTGGCGGCGCTCCATGACCGGCTTGACCCGCGGGTGCGGGGTGAAGCCCTCGGGCACGTTGAGGAACGCGTCACCGATGTGCTCGATGACCTCGGCGGTGGTGGCGGTGGGCACCTTCGCCGGGACCTGCTGCTCCTCTTCGACCGAGGGGCTGGCCTTCGCCACGTGCTTTTCCAGCTCGCGGACCTCGTTGAACACGTGCTCCAGCTGGCTGGAGAAGTCGCGCAACGCGGCTTCGGCCTCTTCGACGGAGATGTCGCCGCGGCCGATCAGCGATTCGGTGTAGGTCTTCCGGACCGAACGCTTCGTGTCGATGATGTCGTACATCGCCGGCTGGGTCATCGAAGGGTCGTCGCCCTCGTTGTGACCGCGGCGGCGGTAGCAGATCAAGTCGATCACGACGTCCTTGTGGAACGCCTGGCGGTACTCGACGGCCAGCTTGGCCACCCAGTGGGCGGCTTCGGGGTCGTCACCGTTCACGTGGAAGATCGGCGAACCGATCATCTTCGCGACGTCGGTGGCGTACTCGCTCGAACGCGAGTGCTCCGGCGCGGTGGTGAAGCCGACCTGGTTGTTGACGATGACGTGCACGGTGCCGCCGGTGCGGTAACCACGCAGCAGCGCCAGGTTCAGCGTCTCGGCGACGACACCCTGGCCCGCGAAGGCCGCGTCGCCGTGCATCAGGACCGGCAGGACGGTGAAGCCCTCACCACCCTTGTCGAGGAGGTCCTGCTTCGCGCGGACGATGCCCTCGAGGACCGGGTCAACGGTCTCCAGATGCGACGGGTTCGCGGTCAGCGACACCTTGGTCTCGCCGTCGCCGAACATGCGGAAGTACTTGCCCTCGGCGCCGAGGTGGTACTTCACGTCACCGGAACCGTGCGCCTGGCCAGGGTCGAGGTTGCCCTCGAACTCCTGGAAGATCTGCGCGATCGGCTTGCCGACGATGTTCGCGAGCACGTTCAGGCGGCCGCGGTGCGGCATGCCGATGACGACCTCGTCGAGTTCGTGCTCGGCGGCCTTGTCCAGCAACGTGTCGAGCAGCGGGATCGCCGTCTCGCCGCCTTCGAGCGAGAACCGCTTCTGGCCGACGTACTTGGTCTGCAGGAACGTCTCGAACGCCTCGGCGGCGTTGAGCTTCGAGAGCACGTACTTCTGGACGGCGGGGTCCGGCTTCTCGTGCGGGATCTCGACGCGGTCCTGGATCCAGCGGCGCTCCTCGGGGTCGAGGATGTGCGTGTACTCGATGCCGACGGTGCGGCAGTACGAGTTGCGCAGGACACCGAGGATGTCGCGCAGCTTCATCCGCTCCTGGCCCGCGAAGCCGCCGACCGGGAACTCGCGGTCCAGGTCCCACAGGGTCAGGCCGTGGGAGAGGACGTCGAGGTCGGCGTGACTGCGCTGCCGGTAATTCAGCGGGTCGGTGTCGGCCATCAGGTGACCACGCATGCGGAAGGCGTCGATCAGCTCGATCACACGCGCGGTCTTGTCGACCGGGCCGTCCGGGATGTCGGCGACCCAGCGGATCGGCTCGTACGGCAGGCGCAGGCTGGTGAAGACGTCGTCGTAGAAGCCGTCCTCGCCCAGCAGCAGCTCGTGGATGCGCTTGAGGAACTCGCCCGACTCCGCGCCCTGGATGATGCGGTGGTCATACGTCGAGGTCAGCGTCATGATCTTCGACACGCCGAGGTCGACAAGGGCCTTCTCGCTGGTGCCCTCGAAGTGCGCCGGGTACTGCATGGCGCCGACGCCGATGATCGCGCCCTGGCCCGCCTGCAGACGCGGCACCGAGTGGTTGGTGCCGATGCCACCCGGGTTGGTCAGCGAGATCGTGGTGCCCGCGAAGTCGTCGGCCGTCAGCTTGCCGTTGCGGGCCTTCTTGACGATCTCCTCGTAGGCCTGCCAGAACTGCATGAAGGTCATGTTCTCGGTGGCCTTGATGGAGGCCACGACGAGCGTGCGGGAGCCTTCCTTGCCCTTCATGTCGATCGCGAGACCGAAGTTCACGTGCTCCGGCGTGATCGCGAACGGCTTCCCGTCGATCAGCTGGTAGTGCCGGTTCATGTTCGGGAAGTTCTTCAGCGCCCGGACCATCGCGTAGCCGATGAGGTGCGTGAAGGAGATCTTCCCGCCGCGTGTGCGCTTGAGGTGGTTGTTGATGACGATGCGGTTGTCCGCCATCAGCTTCGCCGGGACGGCACGCACACTCGTCGCGGTGGGCACGGACAGCGAGGCGTCCATGTTCTTCGCGATCGCGGCCGCCGCGCCACGGAGCTGCTTGGACTCCGGCTCGGCGTCCTTCTCGACGGTCTTGGCGGGAGCCTTCGCGGGGGCCGCCTTGGGCGCGGCCGCCTTGGGCGCCGCTGCCTTCGGGGCGGGCTTCGCGGGTGCCGCGGCCTTCGCCTCGGTCTTCGGCGCGGTCTGCTTCGCGGTGGACTCGGCGTTACGGACCGTCTGCGGCGACGGCGTGGCGGCCTGACCGTTGGCGCCCGAGCCGTCCTTGGCGGTCTCCGTGGAGGTCTGACGTGCGTCGTCAGCCTTCGTCTGCGCGGCCTGCGTTGGCTTGAAGTCCGCGAAGAAGTCGTGCCAGGCGGCATCGACTGAGGTGGGGTCGGCGAGGAACTGGTCGTACATTTCCTCGACAACCCACTCGTTGGGGCCGAATTGTGACGCAGGGCTGCTGCTGGACACGGCTTGGACTCGCCTCTATCCGTCTCGAGATCTTGAACACCGCTGATGCGCCTACCAGGCTAACCCCCTCGGTGGCGGCCGTGTGATGGAACTGGCCTGTGTGAGGCGTGGCGCACTAGGTGATGAGTCACTGTCTCGATCAAGAGATCGAAACCCGACCACTCGATGGTCCAGGCCACGGCCGTCCGGGGGAGCAAGGGACCTTTGCTGTCACTTTCGCCGTCTGCGCAGGTCAGGTCACTGTTTTGTCGGTCAAGGTTGGGGAAATGGTCGTGCCTGGACAGCCTGGAGTTCACGTCGGCGGGTTTTGCTGAGTGGAGGATGCGGCCGGTGTCGTGCCGGCCGCCGGTCGCCCGCGAGGGGGTGGCAGACGATGTGGCTGGATGAATGTCCGTCGTTCTGGGACGAGGGGCGCGTGCGCCCGTTGGTCACCGAGTCCGGCAAGGTCGTGCTGAGGTGCGACTCGTGCGAGGCGGTCTGGCCGACGCTCTCCGACTTCAGGGAGATGGAGCACGTCGAGCCCGACGAGCCGGACTGGGCCGTGACGGCGGACGTGCACGTCCGCCCGGGGACCTTCCGATGGGCTTCGGCACAGGATCTGGAGGTCGCCGGGATGGGCGGCCTCGCCTGGCGGTCTTAGCCGGTGCGGTCTTAGCGGGGTGTGGTCTTGGCCGGTGCGGTCTTGGCTCCGCGGGTGAGGCGCTTCGGCGTGTTTCGGTGTGACGTCGGTTATCTCTTTGTCGACATGGCGATCTTCGGTTTCCTTCATTCGGGTAGGGCGCGCCGGGGCATGCCGATCCTGGGCGCGGGAATGGTGTGGCCGCGTGGGGACCTTCGCTACCTTCAGGATCGTCGCTGTGGTGTCAGGTAGCAGTCGCGGGGGGGGGGGTGGGGGGCGCGCGCGCCGGCGCGCGGGGCGGGCGGGACGACGAAACCCAAACCAAAAAAAAGCAACCACGAAGAAAA